>CAZVVS010000097.1:0-14118 GCA_964630585.1 uncultured Gordonia sp. | reverse complement strand
CGCCGGAAGGGCGGGCGTGGCGGCGACGTCGTCGCGGACAATTCTGACAGGTCGCTGCGAGCGAGCACAACTTACGCGGTCAGCCGCCCAGGACCGAGTCCAGTTCGCGCAGCAGCGCCGCCTTGCCCTTGGCCCCGACGATGGTTTTGACGACCTCGCCGCCGGAGAACAGCTTCATTGTCGGGAGAGACATGATCGAGTAGTCGCGCGCGACGCCGGGATTGGCGTCGACGTCGACCTTTGCCACGGTCAGGCGGTCGGCGTGGTCGCGTGCGATCTCATCGAGGACCGGGGCGACCATCTTGCATGGACCGCACCAGGTGGCCCAGAAATCGACCAGTACCGGCTTGTCGGATGCGAGGACGTCGGCGCTGAATGTGGCGTCGGTGACATCGGTGGTGTGGGTGCCCATGTGCGGCTCCTTATCTGCGGATGGGGATCATCCCGGTTGGCGGGTGGGGGATTCAGGCGGAGACCGATTGATCGGCGTCGGCCTGCTGCGTCTCGTGGCTGCGGTGCGCCAACCAGCGTTCGGCGTCGATCGCGGCGGCGCAGCCGGAGCCGGCGGCGGTGATCGCCTGGCGGTAGGTGTGATCGACGAGGTCGCCCGCGGCGAACACGCCGGGGATCGAGGTGTAACTGCCGCGGCCCGCGGTGACGACGTACCCGTCATCGTCGACCTCGACCTGTCCGGCGACCAGTTCACTGCGAGGATCGTGCCCGATCGCCACGAACATGCCGGTGACATCGAGCTCACGCGTCTCACCGGTGTGCGTATCGCGCAGGACGAGGCCCTGCAACGAGTCCTCGCCGAGAAGGGAATCGACGGCGGTGTCGGTCATGAACTCGATCTTGGGGTTGGCGCGGGCCCGGTCCAGCATGATCCGTGACGCGCGGAACTCCTCGCGTCGGTGGATCAGATAGACCTTGCTGGCGAACTTGGTGAGGAAGGTGGCCTCCTCCATCGCGGAATCGCCGCCGCCGATGACCGCGATGGCCTGGTCCTTGAAGAAGAACCCGTCGCAGGTCGCACAGGAGGAGACGCCACGGCCGAGGAGGCGCTGCTCGTCGTCGAGCCCCAGATAGCGAGCGGCGGCACCCATCGCCAGGATGATCGCCCGCGAGCGGTGGACCTCCCCGGCGACCTCGACCTCTTTGATGTCGCCGGCCAGGCGGATCGCGTCGACGTCCTCCATACGAAGGTCAGCACCGAATCGCAGCGCCTGCTCACGCATCTCGTCCATCAGCGCGGGTCCCTGGATTCCCTCACGGAAACCGGGGAAGTTCTCCACCTCGGTCGTCGTCATCAAGGCACCGCCGAATTGGCTACCCTCGAACACAAGAGGGGTGAGCTCCGCGCGCGCAGCGTAGAGCGCCGCGGTGTAACCGGCGGGACCGGACCCGACGATGATCAGCTCATGGATGGGGGCGTCCGTTTCGGAACTGGTGCTCACGGCGGGTCCTTCTGGGTCGGTCGGTGCTCTGTGACGCTTCAACACCAGCGTAGGACGCGATGTTCCCGGGTGTGGGCGCGGCCCCGTTGGGGAGGTACCGCCTATTCGCCGATGACCGTGCGGGCGATGGTGCTCGGCCGTCCCGCGTCGCAATCGCGGCGGGTGATGAGCGCATGGAATCGCCCCGACTGACCGGTCGGAGTCAGGATCACCTGTGCGGGCGCGCCTTCGTAGTCGAGATAACCCGCCCCGACGATGCTCTGGCCGCCGAGGCGATTGGCGGTGAGGCAGCGGGCGAGACGATTAACGTCGAGGGGCTCGGTCCGTGGTGCCCGGGCTGCGGCGAGCAGCACCGCGGCCTCGGCGGCCGGGACTTCGCTGGCGGAGCCCGACGAGGTGGGGCGGGCGGGCAGTAGCAGCACACCGATCCCGATGCCGGCGGCCAGGACGCCCGTCACCATCGCGGCGACGGCGAGCAGAGCAGTGTGTCGACGGTGCGGTGCCGGGCCAGACGGCAGGACGGGCGCGGGTGTGACTGCTGGCGAGGTGAGCTCAAGCCGCGCCAGGGTGGCCTCAGAGGTGGCGCGGAGCTCGGGCGGAATCACGGTCTCGACGGATGCGGTGCGCAGTGCCTCCACGGTCGCATCTAGCGCGGCGAGGGTTTCCATCGCTTCGAGGTCGTCGGGCAACCGGGTTTGCACGTGGTGTGCCAACGCGTCGTCGAGAGCGCCGGCATGGAAGTCGGCGATCAGCTCGGGCGTGAAGGGCGGTTCCGGGAACTCCCGGGACGCTGCGCTCACGTGAGACATCGGCGTCTGCTTTCGGAGGGGACAACTCGCACTTTACGACACTGCACGTCCCCGCGTGGTTCCCTTGGCGGCGTCAGGCCGGTGTGCGCAGGCTCTTCAGGAGCACGGAGAGCTTCAGCCGACCGCGCGCGCAGCGGCTCTTGATGGTGCCCGTCGCCACGCCGAGCATCGCGGCGGCCTCCGCGACGGTGTAGCCCTCGATGTCGACGAGGAGGATGGCCAAGCGCTGCTCCTCGGGCAACCGTCGCATGGCCCGGTCGATGCAGATCGCGAGGTCTACGTGATGGGCGCAGTCGGTCGGATCGGCGATCTGGGTATCGATCTGCGCGACGAGCTTCGCCGTGCGGACCCGGGTGCGCCGCATACGGTCGAAACAAGCGTTGATGACGATTCTGTGCAACCAGCTGGATACCGCCGAATCGGCACGGAATTGTGCGGCCATTTCATGCGCGCTAGCCCAGGCGTCCTGAAGCGCGTCCGGCACGTCCTGCGGGTCGTGCATTGTGCGATAGGCGACCGCGGCCATCCGATCGTGATGGCGGCGAACCAACACGGTGAAGGCCCTTCGATGACCGTTGACATGTGCGAGCAGTAGATCTGCATCGCTGTACCCCTCAAAATCCCCCGATTTCATAGGCACGACAATAGGCAGTTCAGGCGAATTGGGGAAGCATTCCGCGGCTTAATTCGAATTCTGGGGATAACTGCGGGAACAGCCGGGCTATCACCAAGCACACCAAGATGTGTGGCGGAATGAATTCAGCTCCGCATGGTGACCTTTTTGATCGTCGCCTCGTACTGGCCGTAGTTGGTTTGCGACGGTGCGAGCTCGGTGATCCAGATGAGCAGGAACGTGGAGGGCTTCGCGCCGGTGGTGGTCAGCGTGGTCTCGGCAGAGCCGACCTGACCGCCGCCCACTTTGGTCGTGGAGGCGAGGTCGGAGGCGCCCGACTGGGCTGTGCGCAACTCAACCGTGAAGCCGGGGTTCGGCGTCGCGATGGTGACGGATTTGACGGTCTGCGGCCCACCGAGGTTGAACAGCAGGCCGACTCCGGGCTTGAGCCCGCCGAAGTCCGCGGAGAACCGGTAGTGGTCGGTGTGCCATGACGGTGACGCGCCGCTGATGACGTTGGCGACATTTGTCGAGGGATCGGCCGGTTGGTCGGAGAAGTCGACGACGCTGACATTCTGCAGCGGGATCGTGGACCCGGGCGCGCTAGAGGTGGCACCCGAGGTGGCGGTCAGAATGGCGTCGATGTCGGTCCCCGCGTCGCCGCTGCCGCCGAAGAACTTGGCGAGCATGATCACGAGTGCGATGACCACCAGCAGCGCGGCCACTGCCAGGCCGATCAGCAGCGGCATGTTGCGCTCGGAACCATCTGTTCTGGTGCCCGTGGGGACAGCGGGTCGTTGGCCCGGCGCAGGCGCGATCGGCTGGCCGTCGGAGTCGACCGGCGGCATCATGTCGGTCGGCAGATCCAAGACGGTCGCCTGGTCGAGGACGTGCTGGACGGTGGCGGCGGTGCGGATCCCCTGGTTGCCCGATAGGGCGCGTGAGGCGACCGCGGAGATCTCGAAGGGGACCACGGGCCGGGCCTGGCGGGGTTCGATCGGGGCGGCCCCCGTGTCGTCGGCCATCGCCGGGGGCATCCCGCCGACGCGGTCGGAGGATTGCTTCTCGGTGGTGGTCCGCGTTCCGTCGGCCGTCAACGGCCAGCGGTCCAGCAGTAGGGCGTAGAGCACCGCACCGAGGCCCCGGACGTCGGAAGCGCGGTCGTCACCGGCGAGGGTGCCCGGGAAGGCGAGTACGGCATCGCCGTTGGTGGAGACGCGGATGCGGGCCGGGCTGTCGATGGACAGCGCACCCCCGGTTCGGTGGGCCGCCTCGGCGGCGGCGGCGAGTGCGCGCACCGCGCGGGCGGCGCCGATTGGCGACGGGGAGGTCGCGGCGACCTCGGCCAGCGAGGACCCGGTCACCCATTCGGCGACCACGATCCCGCCCGACGAGCCGCGGATCACGTCGAGGACGCGTGCGGCACCGGAGGAATGGAGGCCGCCGATGCGCAAAGTGCGGGTGAGGACGGCCTGCGGCCCCTCGCCCTGGGCGCTGGGCGCCTCGCCGGCGGCAGCCGGGTCGGCGAGCTGCTCAGCGTCGACGAAGGTCAGCGCGACATCCCGATCGAGAGTGATGTCGCGCGCGTGCCAGAACTGCAGTCCGCGAGATTCGCCGCAGTGGGCGATGAGGCGGTAGCGCCCGCCGGCAACCGCCGCACCGGGGACCAGGCGGGGTCCGCGCGGTCGCTGGCTGGCCGGGATCGGTTCTGCGACCGCACCGGACGTGGCGGCCGGATCACCAGACGTGTCGGGCGCGATTTCGGGTGCGGCGGCGTCGGGGGCTTCGGCGGCCTGGTCGTCGGTGTCAGTCGTCGGGGCCGCTGAGTCGTCGGCGGCTTCCGGCGTTGTGGCAGGACCGGTGGAATCCGGCTCTGCGTTGGGGCCGGTGCCCTCGTCGCTCATGAGCGGCACTCCTCTCCTTCGATAGCGCATGTCTGGGCGGGCGAGTCCGTCGGCGCCCCGTGGTTGATACGGGAAACTGCCCGTTCCGGCAGCACCGCCACTGTGCACGGTATAGGACTGCCAGGTCGCGGTTCCCCGATCGAAGCGCCGCATGACTTCGACTTGACCAGAGTAAGGGAGCGGTTCGTTATCGCCAATCCTTGGGAAGGCGACGGTGAGTGCGGTCGCTTCTTCGTCGGGCGGCGCCGCCGGCGCGAGGCGCGGCACGAATCGGCCGATGGCGCGGCGGATCATCGAGGTGATCGCAACGATGTCGGGGACCTTGGCGGCGGCCATGATCGCGTACGCCAGGCCGAGCCCGACGACAGCGGTGATGCACAGGTAGACAAACCAGCCGATGCGGCCCAATTCTTCTCCCAGACGGTCGGCGCCTATGACGCGGGCCAACCCCCAGGTCACCGTGATGGCGGCGACAGAGGCGGCGATGGTGACGGCGGTGGTCCGCGCGACGGCGGGCATGCGTTCATTGCCGAGGTGGCTGCGCAGCAGATAGTGCCCGACGACGGCGCCCACCAGGTAGCCCAGGCCGTTGGACAGTGCGAGCCAGCGGATGATGAGGTCCGGGTCGTCGAACAGGACCGGACCGAGGTAGGAGGCACCGACTTTCACAACGGTGATACCGATGACCATCGCCGTCGGGGTCCAAGCGTCCTCGCGGGCGTAGAAGACGCGCAACTGGACCAGTGTCATCGCGTACGGAATCAACGTGAAAGCGCCCCAGGCCAGTACAGACCCGAGCTGGGCGGCCGATTTCGGGCCGAATTCGCCGATGTCAAAGACGGTGAGGCCGATAGCGCGCCCGAAGAACGTCATATAAACGACGACGGGGACCAGCGCCACCATCGTCAGTCGTGTCGCCAGGGACAGGTCGTCGAGAACGGCGCGGTTGTCGTTGGCGGCGGCGTTGCGCGACAGGCGCGGCATCAACGCCGTCAGGATGGTGACCCCCAGGACGCCGTAGGGCAGCTGCAGCAGCTGCCAGTGTGTGGCGTAGGCGATGATTCCGGACTCGGCATGGGCGGCGGCGATGTGGTAGGTGACGATCAGGCCGACCTGCAGCACGAGGACGTAGACGACAATCGCCGCGGCCATATTGCCGAAGCGGCGCAGGCGTGCGTCAATGCCCCACTGCAGGCGCAGCCGCACACCGGCTCGTCGCAGGTACGGCAGCAGGATGACCGCCTGCACGACGACGCCCAGCGTCGTACCGATGCCGAGGACCAGCAGCTGGGGGTTGGTCATCTTGACCGGGTTGACGGTCAGTTCGCCCGGCATCAGGTAGTAGAGGACGAGGGTGGCGATCTGAACGACGTTGTTCAGCACCGGGGCCCATGCGCCGGGGCGGAAAACGTTCTTCACGTTGAGGATTGCCATGAACAGCGCTGACAAACCGTAGAACAGGATCTCCGGCAGCAGCAGATAGGCGAGTGCCGTGGTGAGCGGGCGGTTGACTTGGCTGTCGGAGCCGACGTTCATCCAGGTCAGGACCGGTGCGGCGATGAGCGCGCCGATTGTCGCAATGCTCAGGATGACGAGCGTGAGCGTGTAGATCCGATTGACGAAGCCCTCACCCTGGTCGGGGTCTTCGGCCTCGGCGCGCACGAGGACGGGGATCACGATGGCGGTGAGCACGGCGCCGAGGACGACCTCGGCGATCATATTGGGCAGCACGTAGGCCGCTTGGAACGCCGACGAGACGGCACCGCCGAGCGTCCCGACGAGGAGCACCGTGCGCACGAAGCCGGTGATGCGGCTGATCAGTGTGGCCAGGGCGATGGATCCGCCGGTTCGCACTACCGAGGCATCCGATGCTTCCGAGGTGGCGGAGCGCTGAGGAGCTTCGGAGGCGGCGGATGGTTGAGGCGTTTGCTGGTGCAGTTGTTGCGGCCGCGTCCTGGGCGCGCGGGGCGGCACCGGTTGGGGCATCGCACGGGGTGCGCTACGGCGCGGCGGTGGAGGTGGCACGGGACCGGGCCCGGAGGGATCGGCCAGCGGACCCGAGAGTGGGCGGAAACCGCCGGGCGGCGGGGAGTGAAGGCGCGGGTCCTCGGTTGGTCGGTCAGCCATGTCCGGACTCCCCCTGTGGTCCCGAGTACCCGCGGCCGGCGATGAACCGGTCTTGCGCGCTCGCCTCGGGGCGGTCGGCGTCGGCCGGGTCGGGCGTGCCGCGGAAGCGGTGCCAGAGGCGGCGCGCGACGAGCAGGACGAGGATCGCCGCCGCGACGATGGTCACGACGAACAGCGGTTTGCCATACGCGTTGGAGTTCACCGAGAGCCGGATCGGACCGGCGCCGAGGCGGACGCCCGACGCCGAGACGAGCGTGAACGTCACCGACGTCGACGAGGATCGCTTCGACTGCGCCGGCATCTGTACCTGACGGGTACCCCGGGCGGGGATCTCGATGACGCCGAGGTCGTCAATCTCGAAATCGGCCGGGGCAGTCGTCTCGATGCGCACACGGATGGGCAGCGCCAGTTCGTTGCGGGTGACCAGGAGCAGCGGACTGCGTTCGGACACCTGCGTGTATCGGCCACCGGGGTCGAGGATCGACACCGACTCTCGCATGCGCCGCAAGGTATCGGCGACGGCGCCGACCCGTACTGCGCGGCCATCCCGGACCCGGCCGATCGCCGAGGACGAATCGTCGTCGGGCGTGGGCATTGATCGGATGAGGTCGTAGCGCAGGGGCGCCATGTAGCGCTCCGGTGTCGCCGGTCCGTCCGGCACGTTGACCAGGGCGGCCTGGAGTTGCCAGGTGAGACCCGCCGAGGTGTTGATCGATGTCGCGGCCTGCGGCGAGGGAACCGCGCCGGGGATCGGGGCGGCGGTGAGCGCCGCGGTACGGCTGGCGGTCGTGGTCTGAGCGACGACAGTAGGCAGCGGGGTGGCGGTGGCTGCGCCCGACCGCAGCAGCAGTCCGGCTGTCGCCACCAGGTCGACCGCATCCTCGGGGGTGACCGACCAGAACGACGGCGGCGCGATGATCGAGCTACGACCACTGACCGGCAGCGGATCGCCGGGCCGTGCCGGGAACCGCACATCGGGCACGCCGATCGATGGGAAGGCCAGGGACGCCAAGGCGGCCTGTCGTCGGCTCACCGGCGACTCGTTGGACAACGCCACGCGTTGAGCGCCGGGGGTTGCGACCACATCGCGCGGGCGTGACCCGGCGGCACCCAGGGCGGCGCTGATCGGGCGGTCGAAGGTGGCGATACGCAGACGGTCCGCACGAATCGAATACCGTCCGGCTGAGTCGCTGCGGTCGTGGGGGGCAACGGCGTCAGCGGCGGTCAGAGCGGTGGAGATCTGTGCCTTGACCAGCTCATCGGCGCCACCGTTGGTGACGACCCCGGCCGTCGGGATGGCGATGTCGCGGACGCTGCGGACGCCGAGGATGCCGTCGACGAGGTCTGCCGATCCGCGCAGCGACAAGCGGGTGAGCGAGGTATTGCCGACGCGTTGGAGCCCGTCGAGGTCGACGCCGGCGAAGGGCAGTGCGACGACACAGCGCCCGACGGAGGCCTTGGTGAGTTCGGCCAACCACTCCTGCGCCGCTTCCTGCCCGGTGCCCGCGACCGTCGGCCCGCCGGTGGCGGCGGGGTCGCTCAGCACCGCGTATCCGCGGGTCATCGCCGACACGGTGACGAGCAGGTCGGGGTCGACGGCGAGGCAAAGGCTGGCGCGCACGGCTGCTCGCGGATCGTCGTCGCGTGCCGTGATCACCGGGCGCAGACCCTTGAGGAGGTCGTGCAGGCGGCCGCCCGGGGAGAGTGATCGGGACAGGTTCTCGTTGACGAGCACGATCTGATCGGTCGTACCGGCGCCGACGCGTCCGGGCACTGCCTGCGGCGGCGCCGCGATGGGCCACAACAGGGTGAATGCGGCCGGGCGGCTGGTGTTTGCGGCGACCGAGCCGTCCGGGCCCAGTCCCGGCATGGCGTCGGGATGTTCGGCGAACAAGCGGGCGCGCTCGGCGTCCGGCGGTAGCGACAACACTGGCAGCAGGGTCCGCGAGTCCGCGACGCGCGCCTGCGCGCCGTAATCCGGGGTTGCGTTGAGGTTCACCAGCAGGGGGTAGACGCCAGGCTCGGATATCCGCAGGCCGCCGGGTCCGCTTAGCGGCAGACGGAGGGAGAAACCGGTGGTCGCGCCCGGTGCCAACGTCTCGGCAATGGTGTGGAAATCGCCGTTGACCTCGAACGTTGCCGGGTCGGCGGCGAGCTCGGCGCGTAGGTCGGCGGCGCGGCGTGCGGGCTGACCGCGCTGCAGGCGGATGCTCAGTGAGCGCAGCAGCCGGTCGCCGGTGTTGGCCACCGTGCCCTCGACCACGACGGTGGGGCCGGTGGTGGTGGTGACGACGGTGGGCCGCACGCCGTTGATCGAGATGGCGGCAAAGCGTTCGGCGCGTTCGGGTCGGTCCTTGCCTCCGTCGCCATCGGAACTCGGCGACACTTCGGCCGTCGTGGGCGGTGATCCGGTGCCCGGTGCCGCGGCGACGTGCGCGCCGACGAGACCGGGGCCGACCAGCAGGCTCGCGAGCGCCATCAGGGCCGCGAGTGATCCCCACCGCCGGGCGTGTCCTATCGGCGCTCTAACCACTGGGCGTGGGCGGCCGCCGACCACGTCGACGGCGCCTGCGCGCACTCGGCGGCGGCGTCGGGTCCTTCCGGCGCTGGTTGCGGGCGGCGGCGGCTTTCTCATAATCGTTGGGTTCGGTCCGGGAATTTTGCGCCTCGCTCTGCGCGAGACGGCCGGGATCGGCGGCGAGTTCGGCGATGACTCCCTCGGCCATTCGGGCCAATCGGCGCTCGTCAGAGTACGTGAGCCGCTTCGGCAGTTCGACCAGCGGGACCCACGCGACCTCGGCCACTTCATAGTCGGCGTCGGAGAGTTCGCCGCCGGTGCTGCGGAGAAGGTAGTGGTGCACGGTCTTGTGGATGCGCCGGCCCTCGCTGACGAACCAGTAGTCGATCTTGCCCAGCGGCGCAACCACTGACCCCTGGATGCCGGTCTCCTCGGCTACCTCGCGCACAGCGGTCTGCTCGGCGGTCTCGCCGGTCTCGATGTGCCCCTTGGGTAGCGACCACATCATGCGCCCGCGCCGGTCGACACGGCCGATGAGGGCGGCCACCAGCTCGTCGAACGGCTGGTTCAGGTCACTGACGACGAGCCCGCCCGCCGACGTTTCTCGCACGGTCCGCAGCCGAGGGCCCCGAACGCGGTTCTTCTTGCGCTGCTCGGCCTGCGAATTCGTGGCCGGCGCGGCTGGCCGCTTAGCGATCGCGGTGGCTAGGTCCGACGGTTTGGGCGGGAGGCGCTGCGCGCTGGACGACTCTCCGACCAGGTGCGATCCGGGCGCAGTCGCGTTGTTGCCCGCGCCGGCGTCCGCGGTCTTCGAGGGTGCCGGTGCCGGGTCCGTGGCCTGCGGGGTCACGACCGGTTGGACTGGGCCCCCGCCGCCGCGTCGACGTCGCCCGCGCCGCCGCCGCGGTGAGTCCGGGGTCGCGCCATTCTCACCGCCCGCACCATTGCGGGAGGGCTCGAAGGGCTGGGCAGAGGACACGCTTCGATGCTAGCTGCCCGTTCCCTTAAGTTTCCCTAGACGTCGGGGATGACGAGTCGTGTCACCGGAGGCGATAGGCTGTGACCCCGTGACCGAGTCAGATTTGCGACGTGCGCGATTGCTGGCCGGGGCCGCTGTGGCGTTGCGCGACCTCGGTGATGTCGTGAATCCCCTGGGCCGGCTTTTCGCCGATGCCGGTCATGAGCTCTTCCTCGTCGGCGGATCGGTGCGGGACGCGGTGCTGGGCCGCCTCGGCAACGATCTGGACTTCACCACCGACGCCCGCCCCGACACCATCGCGGCCATTCTGGCGGAGTGGGCCGACACCGTGTGGGACACGGGCATCGCGTACGGCACGGTGAGCGCGCGGCGCGGTGGCCACCTCGTCGAGATCACCACCTTCCGCAGTGACACCTACGACCAGGTGAGCCGAAATCCCGAGGTGGTATTCGGCGACACCCTCGACGGTGATCTGGTGCGGCGGGATTTCACGATCAACGCGATGGCGGTCGCGATCACCGGCGCGGGTCCCGGCGAGTTCCTCGACCCCCTCGACGGGATGTCGGCGCTTCTTGCCGGGGTGATCGACACGCCCGCCGCGCCCGAACAGTCCTTCGGCGACGATCCGTTGCGCATGCTGCGAGCGGTCCGGTTCGTCGGGCAGCTCGGCTTCACCCTCGCGCCTCGAACGGTGGCCGCGATCACGGCGATGGCCGACGAGATCGAGCGGATCACCCCTGAGCGAATCCGCGTCGAACTGGACAAGATGATCTGCGGCGAGCATGCGATCGAGGCGGTGGACCTGCTGGTGGCGACCGGGCTGGCGGAGCGGATCATCCCCGAGATTCCCGCCATGAAGCTGACGATCGATGAGCACCACCAGCACAAGGACGTCTACGCGCACTCGCTCACCGTGCTGCAGCAGGCGATCGACTTGGAGTCCGGCGATCCCGACCCCGTCCTGCGTTGGGCGGCGCTGCTGCACGACATCGGCAAACCGGCCACCCGGCGCCACGAGGACGGCGGCGGCGTCAGCTTCCACCATCACGAGGTCGTCGGGGCGAAGATGACGCGCAAACGGCTGCGCGCATTGAAGTACCCGAAGGCGATGACCGAGGACATCGCGCAGCTGGTGTTCCTGCACCTGCGCTTCCACGGCTACGGCGACGGCAAGTGGACCGATTCGGCAGTGCGCCGCTACGTGGCCGATGCCGGGCCGCTGCTGGACCGGTTGCACAAGCTGGTGCGTGCGGACTGCACGACGCGCAACCGGCGTCGGGCCCGCCGACTGCAGGAGAACTACGACGACCTGGAGCGTCGGATCACTGCGATCGCCGCTGCGGAGGACCTGCAGCGCGTGCGACCCGACTTGGACGGCAACGCGATCATGGAGCTGCTCGGCATACCGCCGGGGCCCCTCGTCGGGAAGGCGTGGAAGCATCTCAAGGAGGTCCGGCTCGACCGCGGCCCCCTCGACCGGGACGAGGCGCAGGACGAGTTGCGCCGCTGGTGGGCCGAGCAGGGCGGATAGGCCGGGCCCACCCGAGTCTGGTTCAGTCGCGCGGCATCAGCACATGCGCGGCCCCGGGCAGGGTGTCGAAGGTCGCGGGCAGTTGTCCGACGAGATCCCCGTCGACGGAGACCAGCGCGGGCGGGTCCGACGCGACCGTCACCGCCGCGCCGCGCCCGGTGCGCACCAGGTGGTGCTCGACGTGGGTGCCGCGGAAGACCGTTGGCAGTAGCCGCAGCAGTGTCATCCGTCCCACGCTTGGAGCCATCGTCGCGACGGTGACGTCGAGAAGGCCGTCGTGGATGTCAGCGTTCGGGGTGATCAGCATGCCGCCGCCGTAGGACTTGGTGTTGCCGATCGCGGCGAAGAGGGCATCGCCGTCGACGAGCGGCTCTCCGTCGACGTGGACGGTGAAGTGCCGTGCGCGCAGCTTCGCGATCTCAGCGATCGCGGCCACCAGGTAGCGAGCCTGGCCGCGCGGCCACGACATCTTGTTGGCACGGTCGGTCACATCCGCGTCGAATCCGCTGGCGGCGACGGTGACGAACAGCGCCTCGTCGCGCTGCGCGTCGGTGTCGAGGCCGAACCGGACGCGACCCAGGTCCATGGCGCGCATCTGTCCGTCGACGATGATGTCGATCGCGGATGCGATATCGCCGGTGGGGATGCGCAGCGTACGGGCCAGGTCGTTGCCGGTGCCCGCCGGGATGATCCCGACCGGGGTGGTCGACCCGGAGGCGGCCTCCAGGACGAGGCGGATGGTGCCGTCGCCGCCGACCGCCACCAACGCCTCCACCGAATCGTCGGCGACCGCGCTGGCGGCGAGGCGCTGGGCGTCGGCGAGGTCGGTGCCGGCCAGGACCTCGACGTGTACACCGCGCTTTTCCAGCAGGGTTTTGGCCTCGGCGGCGATTGCCAGGCCAGTGCCCTTGCGTGCGAGCGGGTTGGCGAGGATCGCCACCGAGCGGATCGTCATCAGACCAGTTTGCCGGGGTTGCACACACCGGCGGGGTCGAGCACGTCCTTGACGGCGCGCAGGGCGTCGACGCCGAGTTCGCCGATCTCGGCCGAGAGCCACGGCCGATGGTCGCGGCCGACCGCGTGGTGGTGAGTGATCGACGCTCCGGCGTCGGTGATGGCCTGGCTCACCGTGCGCTTGGCGGCCATCCACTGGTCGAGGGGCTCGCCGTCCTGCCGGTAGACGACGGTGAAGTACAGCGAGGCGCCCGTGGCGTAGGTGTGGGAGATGTGGCACATGACGACGGTGGGCTCGGGCAGTGCCTCGCTCAGCGCGGCGGTCACGGCGGCCTTCAAGGCGTCGAGGTTGGCCCAGAAGGTCACAGTCTCGAGCGTTTCGCAGCCGACGCCGATGTCGAGTAGCGCGTCGCGCAGGTACGGGCCGGAGAATCGGCCGTGTTCCCAGGCCTGCGCGGGGCCGGGGCCCAGGGATTGGCCGCCGGCGGCGGTGAAGATCTCGCGGACGACGCCGACGCGGGCGGCGACGGCGGTCGGCGAACCCTCGAACGTGGTGATCGCCAGGCAGCCGCCGGGCACTTGCTTGTCCGGCAGATCTTCATCGGAACTTTCTCCGATCTCGGTGGGGCGCGCGAGGTTGAGCGCGGTCTCCACCTCGTCGGACACGCGCATCACCGTCGGCATCACGCCCTCCTGGGCGACGGCGCGGAACGCGGCCGCCGCGTCGGTGAAGGAGTTGAAGCGCCACCCCTCGTACTCGGTGACCGCGGGTACGCGGTGCACGCGCACCGACACGCGGGTGACGATGCCGAACGCGCCTTCGGAGCCCATCACCAATTGGCGCAGGTCGGGTCCGACGGCGTTCTTGGGCGATCGCCCGGCCACCAGGGTGCCGCGCGGCGTCACCAGGGTGAGCGCCTGGACCATGTCGTCGAACCGCCCGTAGCCGGCCGAGGCCTGGCCCGAAGAGCGGGTGACCGCGAACCCGCCGATCGTCGCGAAGCGGAAGCTCTGGGGGAAGTGGCCGAGGGAGTAGCCGCGCTCCCCGAGCAGTTCTTCGGCGTCCGGGCCCGTGACGCCCGCGCCGAGGGTGGCAACCTGGGATACCTCGTCGAGGTCGATCAGCGCGTCCATGCGGCGCAGGTCCACCGTGATCGCGGCGCGGAACCGGCCGGCATCGGGGTCGACCCCGCCGACCACGCTGGTGCCGCCCCCGAAGGGCACGACGG
>CAZVVS010000096.1:0-14264 GCA_964630585.1 uncultured Gordonia sp. | reverse complement strand
CGTCGCGCCGTCGGCGATCGACCGCTCCACCGAGTAGTGGTTGAGCACGCCGTCCGGGTCGTCGGGATCCCCGAAGGTCGCCCAGGTGTTGCGATCGTCGGTCGAGATCGGGGTGCCAGTGAGCCCGATGAACTTGGCGTTCGGTAGCGCCTCGCGCATGTCGAGCCCGAGGCGACCCTCCTGGGTGCGGTGCGCCTCATCGACCATCACCACGATATTCGGCCGGTCATTCAGGAGGCCGGCGTCCTTGAAGCGGAAGATCGTCGTCACGATCACGCCGCGGGCGTCCTCCTTCAGCAGGCGCCGCAGCTGGTCCTTGGTCTCGCCGACCTTCAGGCCCGGGATGCCGACCGACGCGAACTCGCCCTGCACCTGTTCGATCAGGTCGAGGCGATCGAGCACAACGAGGATCGTCGGCGCATCGAGGTCGAGCTGTTGGCGCAGCTTCGCCGCGGCGAACGCCATCAGCAGCGTCTTGCCCGAGCCCTGGTGGTGCCACACGAGGCCCTGGCGCTTCGCCGTGTCCCGCACCCGTTCGACGATGCTGTCGACGGCCTCGACCTGCGGGTACCGGGGGATGACCTTCATGACGTAGCCGCCCTGGGTGGACGACCGGCGAGAGAACAGCGTGTAGGTGCGGAGGATGTCGAGCACCATCTCGGGAGCGAGGAGCAGCTCGGCCGATCGCAAGACGGAAGCCATCCCCGGCAGGAGCAGCTCGTCGGTCGTTCTCGACCACGGCAGCCACGTCTCGCCCGGCTGGCGCACGGCTCCGTAGCGGAGGTCCTTGCCCTCCGTCGCGAACGACAGCACGTTGGGCACGAAGAAGGCTGGCGTCTTCACCTCGTAGCCGTTGTAGATGTCGTTCGCGCCGTTCAGCCACGACGTGTGCTTGCTGATCGGTGTCTTCGTCTCTCCGACCACCAGCGGGAAGCCGTTCACGAACAGCACCAGGTCGTAGCGCCGTTCCTCGTGACCGGGAGCGAACGTCACCTCGGTGGACACGACGAGTCGGTTCGACCGTGGGTCGTCGAAGTCGATCAACCGCACCGGCACGTAGTCGTCGGTGTCGACGAACTTGATCGTCTTGCGGCCGCACAGCCAGGCCGTCATCTCCTCGTTGGCGGCGACAAGGCCGTCGTTGGCCACGGCCAGCAGAGTCGCCCGCAGGCGAGGGAGTACCTCCTCGATCCGCTCAGGCCGTTCGGCGATCACCGGGTTCAGCCGGATGAGTGCCTCGCTCACGTACTCCTCAAGCATCACTCCGTCGAGCTGGCGAGGGAGGTCACCGGGACCGAGGAAGCGCCAGCCGAGGTCGTGCTTCGTCAGGCGGTCAACGAGCGCCGCTTGCACCGCCGACTCGGCAAGGTCACTCACGAGGCTTCGTCCAAGAGCGCGTCGTACGAGTCGGGGATGCGGTGCTCGCTGCCCAAGAGTTCGTCGAGCATCGATCGCCGCAGGGCCTTCAGGCTCTCCGCCTGATCCACGGCAGCGAGGCGGACCGATCGCAACGACATGTACAACTCGACGATCTTGCGCTGCTCTTTCGGATCCACGGAAGGGATAGGGAATGACTTGAGCGTCCGGAGGTTGATTGACGCCAGGTTCGTCGTCTGAGACCCCATCGCCTCGAACCACTGTTGGCCCATCGGGCTGTTCCCCCAGATCGACACGAAGTACGGATCGAACTCGTTCCCTCGAAGTCGGGCACGGAATACATGGTTCTGGTGAATGCAGGGTGAGATCTCTCCTTCCCAGACCCACCCACGACCAAGCTTGTCGCGATCGCCCCCTTCGTTGAACAGCACATCGCCAACGTGCAGAGAGAGTTTCTCGACCTTGTCTGCTGGCGCTCTGATCGATGTGACCTCGCTGAGATCAAGGAAGCCACGCTGGACGTTGGCTACGCGTAGGTAGGGCACGTCCACGAAGTCGGCATGCTGCTTCTTGGCGTCCTTCGTGATGCCGCCGGTGATCTCAGCGATCTCGCCGAGTGCAACGGTCGACCGGTTGTGGAAGTCCGCTCCGGCGCTGACGATCTGGGCGTTGAGAGCGTCACCAGCCGCGGCAGCGAGTCTCGACGATGCGGCGATCTGATCGTCGACAGCATCCATGAGGTCCACGATGCGGCGTTGTTCGTCAAGTGGGGGAAGTTGGACCTTGAGCGATCGTGCCCGCTGAAGACCGATGTGGAAGATGTTGGTTCCGCTGGAGATGGATGCCCAGATCCCGGCGTGGTGGGCCCATCGAGCCCACTGATGGAGGAACTCAGGTGTCGTCATGCCGGGGAGTGCGCGTAAGCGAAGCAGGGTGTTCTGGAAGCACATAGGGTCGTCCCGTTCACCGAGCCACCTTGCGGAGGCCCCAACCTCGCTGAGGCTTCCGCAGCCCTCCGTCACCAGGACATCGCCCGGTCGGAGGCCGTACGCCACTCGCTCGGCTGAGTCGAAACTCATCTCGAGAACGTCGTCAAGGACGAGGCGGCCGTCCTTCACGTTTGCCGCGCGGAGGTATGGAACCGAATGAGGGCCTGAGGCGTATTTCGGCGAACGCTGCCTGCCGATTGTCACGTCGGCGACCGCTTGGAGCTCGGCCTCCTGCCAGTCACTCGGCATAGCCCGCTGCCTTGAGTCGTTCGTCGAGCCGTCGCTCAGCCTCACGCAGTGTCGCCTGTGCATCCCGCACCTGTGCGAGCGCGGTGGGGACGTCGATCGAGTCCGCCGCCGTGGCGCGGATGTACCGGGCGATGTTCAGGTCCCAGCTGTTCTCTTTGATGTCGGCGTGGTCGACGAGGCGGACGGCCACGCCGCCCTCGCCATCGGGGTTAGCACCTGATCGGTACGCACTGACGATCGCCGTAACGTCGGAGTCCCCCATCGAGTTCTGGTTCCGGCCCTTGGCGAAGCGCGCCGATCCATCGACGAACAAGACCGTGCCACGTCGATTGACGGGCTTCGACGACCGGAAGATCAGGAGACAGGCGGGGATATTGGTGGAGTAGAAGAGGTTGCCGGCGAGACCAACGACGGCCTCCAGCTGGTCGCCCTCGATAAGGCACTGGCGGATCTTCGCTTCCGCGCCACCGCGGAACAGCACCCCGTGCGGCATCACCACGCCGACTCGCCCGTGCCCTTCGTCCATCGACGCGACCATGTGCTGCACCCATGCCAGATCGGCGTACCCAGCAGGCGGCACTCCGCACGTGGCACGACCCCATGGATCGGACACCCAGGTATCGGCCCCCCAGTTCTTCAGTGAGAACGGAGGGTTGGCGATCACGATGTCGAACTGCTCGAGACGGCCCTTGTTGTCGAGGAACTTGGGCTGGCGGAGCGTGTCGCCGCGTACGATTCGGGCATCCTCGATGTCGTGGAGGTAGAGGTTCATTCGGGCGATGGCAGCCGTGGTGAGGTTGACCTCTTGGCCGTAGAAGCGCATCTGGCGGACGGAGCCGCCGGCCTCGATGACCTCGTTCGCCGCCTCGACGAGCATGCCCCCCGAACCGCACGCCGGGTCGTAGACCGAGTCGGTCGGCTGCGGGTCGAGGATGCGCGTGAGCAGCCGCACGACGGCTCGTGGAGTGAAGAACTCGCCCGCCTTCTTCCCCGACTCGTCGGCGATCTGCCTGAGCAGGTACTCGTAGGCGTTGCCGAGGATGTCGTGGCCGACCCGATCGGGTGACAGGTCGAGGGTGTCGAACGCCTCGATGAGGTTGAGCAGCGAGGTCTCGGGCAGCTTGTCCTTGTTGCCCCACGCGACGTCGCCGAAGATCCCAGCGAGCGACTCGGGGTTCGCCTGCTGGATCCGGTCGAGGATCTTCTGGAGCGCGACGCCGACGTTCTCGTGCGCGCGGCGGAGGTCGACCCAGTGGCAGCCATCGGGGATGGTGAACCGGTGGTAGTCGGCTTCGATCTCGCCGTCGAGGTCGTCACCCCACTTAGCCTCGGCCGCCGCGTGCTCGGCGTCCCAGGTGTCGCTGATCCGCTTGTAGAAGAGCAGCGGGAAGATGTACGCCTTGAAGTCCGAGGGGTCGACCGGGCCCCGCAGCGAGTTGGCAGCGGCCCACAACCTGCTCTCGAGCTCTTGCTGGGTCACGCCTGCCGGCCCCACGGCTGTCTCCCTCGTTCGCCCAGCGATGGGGCGCTACCTGAATGTCCACGGAAAGTGTGACACGGCAGGTTCCGCCGTTCTGGCCCGAGCAGAAAGTCCGGGCTTCCTCGAAGTCGAGCGCGACGGTCCGCTGAGTTGGCAGTGGGGATAGGGGGTAAGGCTCCCCACTCCAAAGTCCCCCTGCGTCCGGAAATTTCAGAAATTTGGCGACGCGTCCCAACTTTGGGGTGGGTGTGTCTAGAGACGGATCAATTCCGCGTCGTCCCTTTGGGCCGACGCGGTCCCACCCTCAGGAGACACCCCTCATGGACATCGACACCCTGCCCGACATGCTCCGGGTCGACGAGGCCGCTGCGGTGCTGCGGATCAGTCGCAGCCGGGCCTACGACGAAGTCGCAGCCTTCCAGCGCACCGGCGGCGCCGAGGGCTTGCCCTCGATCCGCATCGGCCGCACGCTTCGGGTCCCCAAGCGGGCGTTGCTCGCGTGGATCGACGCCCAGCTTGGCAACACCGATGCCGCCTGAGCGTCGGCAGCTCGTGATCGACCTCGACACCGCCGCCATCGTGCGAACGCAGACTGGCCCGATCGGCTGGCTGGTGCTCGAAGCGATCGCCGCGCACGCCCCACCCGGTCGGACCGTGGTCGAGGTGCGGTGCAGCTCGCGGTCCCTCGCCGCGATCGTCGGCGTGTCGAAGGACTCGGTGGCGCGTGCGTTCAGGTGTCTCATCGACGCGGGGATCGTGGAGCGCGTAGATCACCGCGAGGAACGCTCCGGTCGATTCTCGTCGACGACGTATCGAGTCGATCTCGCGTCGGCCGGTCTCATCGTCGTCGCCGTGTCGCAGAACGCCACAGCGGCAACCGTCGTCACGGATCCAGTGCCCACCGACCCGCGCACTCCTGGCGACCAGCTCAGCCTCCTCGGCTGAAGCCGATCCCGCTCGACGTCAACCCGGTTGCCCCGTCTCGTCGAGCGCTTGCCTCCCTTCGGTTCCGCCGACCGCCCAGGACCCCAAGAACAAGCCACGAACTTGCATCCCGATGCCGGGACCGTCCCGCTCCCGCGTCGCCCGAACCGGCCACGGCGTTGTGCGCCACGGCCGGGACCGATCTGAAAGGAGCACGCCTCGTGCTCTCCCTCGGCAAGATCCAGCTCTCCGGCGAGAGCTACTACCTCAACGCCGTCGCTGACGGCATCGACGAGTACTACCGCGGTGTCGGCGAAGCGCCGGGTCGCTGGGTCGGCAACGCGAGTCACGACCTGCAGCTCGATGGAGAGGTCGAAGCGAGTGACCTGCACGCCATATGGGCCGGCGAGAACCCCGTGACCGCGGAGCGGTTGGGGCGGTTCCCGAACCGCAAGGTCGCCGGGTTCGACCTCACCTTCCGCGCTCCGAAGTCCGTGTCGCTGCTCGCCGGGCTCGGCGATCCCGACACGGCCCGGGTCGTGCGTGAGTCACACGAAACGGCGGTCGACGCTGCGTTCGCGTACATCGAACGCGAGGCCGCCCGGTCCCGTACGGGCAAGAACGGCGTCCACCAGATCGAGGTGAACGGGCTCGTCGCCGCCGCGTTCCGGCATCGAACCAGTCGGTCTGGGGACCCCCATCTCCACACCCATGTACTCGTCGCGAACATGGCCGAAGGTGCCGACGGCGCCTGGCGGACCCTCGATGGGCGATGGCTGTACCTGCACGCGTCGACCGCCGGGTACCTCTACGAAGCCCACCTCCGCCACGAGCTCACCGCTCGCCTGGGCATCGAATGGGGACCGATCAAGGAAGGCATCGCGGACGTCGTCGGGATCGACGATGACGTGCGAGACCACTTCTCGGACCGTCGCCGAGAGATCGAGGAACACCTCGACGAGTTCGGGTTCCGCACCGCCCGCGCCGCCCAGCTCGCCACCCTCGCCACCCGCAAGGCGAAGAAGGCGACCCTCGACGAAGGGTCGATGCGCGACGTGTGGGAGGCCAAGGCCGCCGAGATCGGCTGGGACCCCGCCGATCTCGCCCTGGCCCTCGATCGGGTCCCGCGGGCCGCCGTCGAGACCGACCTCGGCGCGCTCGCCGACGAACTGATGAGCGCTGAGGGCCTGACGAAGCAGGCGTCGTCGTTCGACCGTCGAGACGTCCTGCGCGGAATCTGCAACCGGCTCCCAGCCGGGGCCACCGTGACCGAGATCGAGGCGATGGCCGACCGGGTCCTCGATCGGACCGAGGTCGTTCGCCTCGTCGAGACCGACGGTCCCGGCCTGCTGTCGTCGAACGTGATCCGCCGAGCGGACGGCACGATCGTCGCTGCTTCGGGCGTCGGCGACGCCCGTTGGTCGACTGCCGAGCTGATCGGGATCGAACGCCACGTCGTCGGTCGAGCCACTGCGCGGGCCGACGAAGGAACGGCGATCGTTCCGTACGACGTGCTCGCCGAGGTGATGGAGCGACGCCCCACGCTGGCCGCCGAGCAGGCCGAGATGGTCACCCGGCTGTGCACGAGCGGAAACGGGATCGACGTCGTGTGCGCCGCCGCGGGCACCGGCAAGACCTACACCCTTGACGCTGCCCGCGAGGCCTGGGAGGCCAGCGGCCACCGGGTCATCGGCGCCGCGCTGGCCGGGATCGCCGCCCAGGAGCTCCACTCCACCGCCGCGATCGAATCCATGACCCTGGCGATGCTGCAGATCAACCTCGACGCCCACCGCATCCGACTCGACGACCGCACCGTCGTCGTGATCGACGAAGCCGGGATGGCTGGGACTCGCAATCTCGCCCCCATCCTCAACGCCGCCGACGAAGCCGGCGCCAAGGTCGTGCTCGTCGGCGACCCACACCAGTTGCCGGAGATCGACGCCGGAGGCGTGCTCACCGGCCTCGCGAAACGGCTCGATCCCATCGAGCTGACCGAGAACCGCCGCCAACGCGCGCAGTGGGAACGCGATGCGCTCGAGGAGCTGCGGTGCGGCGACGTCGACTCAGCTTTCGCCGCGTATCGGGACAACGACCGGATCGTGCAAGAACCAACGGCGATCGACGTCCGCCGGGCGATGGTCGCCGACTGGTGGTCCCACCGGCTGGCCGGTGACGCCGTCGCCATGACCGCCTATCGCCGCAACGACGTCGACGATCTCAACGGACGAGCACGCGCCTACCTCGTTCGATCCGGTGACGTGTCGGGCCCCGAACTCGTGCTTGACGAGCGCCCGTACCAGGCCGGTGACCAGATCGTCTGTCTCAAGAACAACCGTCGGCTCGGCGTCTGCAACGGCACCCGAGCCACCGTCGACACGGTCGACCCTGACCGTGGGACGGTCACGATCACGCTCGACGACCGGCGCGTTCTGCTGCCCAGGGAGTACCTCGACGAAGGCAACATCGCCCACGGATACGCCACCACCATCCACAAGACCCAGGGCGCCACCGTCGACCGCGGGCTCGTGTTGGGCACCGACGAACTGTTCCGCGAACGCGGCTACGTCGCCCTCAGCCGCGGCCGGATAACGAACCACCTCTACCTCATCGGCGCCACCGAAATCGACGACTCCATAGGCCACGGCCCGCCTCCCCTGGCCGGCGATCCCGTCGAGGTCGTCCAGCAAGCGCTCCACCGCCAGGGCGACAAGCGTCTCGCCATCGACACCGGCGAGCCGCTCGCGTTCTGGCCCATCGAGGACCTCGTGGCCGAGAAGCACCGCCTCACCGGCGTGCTCGCCGCCTGCCCTCCGGATCGAAGCCACGACATCGTCGCGCTCACCAGCCGACGCGAACAGGTCCAGGGCGAGATCGAACCGCTCGTCTACCGGTACAACGAACTCGCCGACCGCAAGCTCCGAGGTCCCGGTACCCGCAGCGAGATGCGCGACCTACGGGAGCAGATCGGCGAGCGATCCAAGGGCCTCGACCGCCTCACCACCGAGCTCGATGACGCCCGCAGCGGGATGAGCGAACGGGAGCAGTTCCAAATCGACCATGCGCATGAGGCTGGCTTCCTTGACGCGGTGGACCACGAACTCGACCGGCAACTGCGAAGCCGAGCGTGGCGGACCGCCGCCGCTCCGAGCGACTACCACCTTCACATCCTGGGACCGGTGCCCACCGATCCCGAGCACCAGTTCACCTGGCGGCGCGGCGCCACCATCCTCGATCGCCACTACCTGGGCCTCGATCGGGACCCGGCCCAGCGAGACCGCTCAACCCTGCTCGGCGGCCCGCGAGAGAAGGCCGAGATGATGGCCCGCCTCGAAGTCATGGCCATCCCCCGAGAACGCGAACCCGTCCAACGCACGATCGAGCACGACCTCGGCCTGGACTTGTTCGGGTGAGGTCGTGGGAGGCTGAGCGGCGTGGACACGGCAGCTGGCTTCACCATCCATGCCACCAAGAAGCTCCTCGATCGGGTCAAGCAGCCCGTCGGCGATCCGGTCGAGCCGGCCAGCGAACTCGGGAACTGGTACGCCACAGCGCTGTTCTGGAAGCCCCAAGTGGCGCTCCTCGTCAACGAGCACAGCCTGCTCCCGGTGTTCATGCCCCTCGCTCCAGCGTCGACGCTGGCGCGTCGGTTCCCCGACGAGCTTCGACGTGTCCTCGACGCGCACGGCATCGATCCACGCTTCGTCGACCATGAGATCCGCTCGATGGGCGAGGGTCACTACGCCAAGACAGCGAGCCGGAGCCTGCTCGGGGTGATGAACGAGTTCACCTTCCTCGGCAACGTCCATCGCGAGGATCACGGCGCCGACGACGACCTCGTCGCTCTGTCGGTCCGTCTGGCCGAGACGCCGATGAGTCCGCTCTACAAGCGCCACATCAGCCCCGACCACGAGCTGAAGGCGCTGGTGGAGCGGATTGTGAAGTGAATTGACGAATCTTGGGATTTGTCCAAGATTCGTAGATATCGATGAATCTTGGGATTATCCTAAGATTCGTGAAGACGGCAAATTTCACCGAGCTGTGGGATCAGCTGCTGGCCGAAGGCAAGAGCGCCTTCACGGTCGCTCAAGTAGAGGAGCGAACCGGGGCAAGCGGCAACGCCATCTACGGAGCGGTGAAGTATGCCGTCGACCGGCACCGGCTGTTCTCCCCTGTTCGGGGCCTGTACGTGATCGTGCCTCCCGAGCATCGGGCGTCTGGCGTCGTTCCCGCTGCTCACTTCATCGACCCCATGATGAAGCATCTCGGGGTCGACTACTACGTGGCCTACGCCGCCGCCGCCCAGTGGTGGGGTGCCGCGCATCAGGCGCCCCAGGAGTTCGATGCCGTGGTGTCACGGCATGTGCTCGACCGTGACCTCGGACGAGTTCGCCTGCGCTTCCACACCTCGAAGCAGATCGACGCCACCGAGGTGCGTCGCGTCGCCGGCCCCCGGACGATGGTCAATGTCGGTTCAACCGATCTGACCGCCGTCGACCTCGCGACCCGTCCCAAGCTCGGCGGCGGGTTGTCGAACGTGGCGACGATTCTCGCCGAGCTTCCCGACCTCGATAGTGGTCGGCTCGCGACCATCGCCGCCAAGCGATCGAGATCCGACGCACGGCGACTCGGTTGGCTACTGGCGCTGGTGCGCGACGATCTCGACCTCGGCGCCCTGCGCGAGCTGGCACAACCCGGCCAGGGACAACCCACCCTGCTCGCCGCGACGGGCTCGCGCCAGGGACAGCTCGACGAACGTTGGGGCATTCTCGTGAACACGACCGTGGAGCCTGACGAGCTGTGATTTCACCCGACGCTCTGAACGCCTGGCGGATCAACCATCCCTGGGTCGATGACGACCAGGTTGAGCAGGACCTCATCATGACCAGGGTCGCCGTCGAGGTCGCCTCTCACCCGGAGCTACGCTACCGTCTCGCGTGGCGGGGCGGAACCTGCCTCCACAAGCTCTTCCTCCCCTTTGCTCTGCGATACAGCGAGGACCTCGACTACGTCGCTTACGACCTGTCGATCGAGGACAACGACATGCGGACCCTTCGTGCCGGGCTCCGCGACGTCGCCGAGCGCATCGGACTCGAGGTGTCCAAGCACGCGAAGACGACCCGGACCAGGCTGACCGAGCATCTCGGCTACACGAGCATCGGTGGAACGAATCGGCGCATCAAGGTGGAGATCAACCTCGACGAGGTCCCTGCCGTCGCCGCGCTCGAACGTCGAGCGCTGGCCGCCGACACCGACTGGTGGAGTGGCGGAGCTGACCTTCTCACCTTCCAACCCGTCGAGCTCATCGCGACGAAGTTCCGAGCACTCGCCCAGCGGAGCAAGGGACGCGATCTGAACGACCTCGACGTCGCCCATCGCCAGCTCGCCCTCGACGACGAGCAACTCGGCCGCGCTGCATCGCACTACCTCCTCCACGCCGAGGTCCACCCTGGTCAGTTCCGCGCACGCCTGGCCGCACACCTCGCTGATCCCGAGTTCGTGAATGACGTCGCCGCCTACCTGGTTGACCCGACAACGGCCGGGGATCCGGGAACGCTCGTCACGCGGTGGATCAGGTGGACCGATCAACACCTCGACCTCGCGTTCGCTCAGCTCGCTGCCGACCGCGCTCCGAGCAAGCGCAAGCAGCGCGCCGTGCAGGAGATCGAAGAACGACTCGCCAGCGGCACCGAGCAGTGCCCCACCCACGACTTCGATGGTCAGGTCTGGCGGCGGTGCTCACGTCAGATGCACGGAACGGATGCCTGCCCAGATCACGGTCCGGCTGCGGTCTGATACCTCGGCCTTCGAACTACCGCCAGTGCAATGGGGCTCGGGCGACAGGGTCCTGGCTGTTTGGGACGACTATTCGTCGTGGGTGGATCCTTCGGGACCCCGGCTATGGATGTCGACACGTGGTCCGCAGAACTCCCATCCTTCGCCCGGGCGCAGCAGCGCGGCACTCGTGATCTCGGTCCACGCCCTGAGGTCCATGTCGTCGTTCTCATCCATCGCCTGGCGCTCTCCGAGGACGCCTACCACGAGCTCGAGCTCAAGGGTGGCGAGGCGGGCCTCGAGCCAGGGCGCCCGCGCCAGCAGGACCGTGTGTTCCCGATGGCCGTCTGGGGTCCTCGCAGCGTGGACGTCGACTGTGTCCCCCGTCGCCCACTCGGCGTTGGTGCCGAGCCAACGTGCGTCGCCGAGCAGCAAGCCCGTTGGAAGCGCAAGAGACACGGAGTCGTCGAGCGAACAGTCCTGCGTCGTGCCTTCCCAGAGGTACTCCTCAGTGGCAGGCAGTACGGCTATCGCGCCGGCGTCATCCCATCGCTTGCTAGCGGGAACCCAAGGTGACGGCTCCGCATGATCAATCGGGGACCATGGGCCTTCACCGAGATAGGCACGCCGAGGTCGGTGGCGTTCAGGCATCCATCGCCCGAACAGGCTCTCGTCATTCAGCAGCTCGAAAAGAGCACGTCCGTCGCCTCGGCGGGTCAGCCATGAGAACTGAAGGATCCATTGCTGCCGGTCCCATCCCCATCTGCTCGACCTGTCCGGTCGGCGGGTCCAAGCGGAGTGGCGATACAAGGCGACCCATTCCTCGCCCGCCGAGGAACGGTGCACGGCGAGATCAGCGGTCGCGGGAAAATGACGGGTGTCGGAAGCCCAGTCGAGCGGGCCACCTGCCGCGTGCAGATCGGGTGACGGGGGAACCCAATCAGCATCGTCCTCCTCCAAGGCGACTCGGGGCAGAAGCTGGCCGTCGAGGTGGCTGCTAGCGGGAAGACTTGGGTCAAGATCGCGGCCAAACCAGCCCCACCGCCCTTCGTACGACGTCGGGCCATCGTCCCACTGGACGCTCGGATGGAAGTTGTCCGCAAGTCGAGCCAGCAGCTCGTGAAGAGCTTGCCACTGGTACTTCTTGCCGAAGCGCTCGGCCTTGTGAGCATCCCTGCCCGAGTGGAGGTCGCGGTTGTGCTCAAAGGCAGCGAATCGCTCGGGCGTCCACCCTCGCTCGATTGCTTTCCATGCCACCCAACGACCTGCCCAGTTCGCGTCAACTTCGCCGAGCGGGTCCGCATGGGCTCGTTCTGTTGGTGGAGCGCCGTCGAGCGGATGGAGGCTGAACGTATCGACGTCGCCAGCGATCACGTACTTGTTGAAGTCACCCATCCAGTCGAGGCACGACGAGAGGATGCTTTGTGCACGCCAGTCCGGGGGATCGTCGTCGCTCCGGCCGAAGTCAGCTTGGAGCTGTTCGGATGTCGGTGGTTCTTCGGGCGGGTGAGCGCCGTAGGGAGGAGCGGCGTGCGCCAGCTCCTCATCTGAGACCAACCCACGGCTGTTCGCCCATGCGATCGCTCCCCGGGCAGCGTCGCGCGCGAGTACGTGCACGGGAATTTGCTCATCTCTGAACAGGCGAGCGATCTCTTCAGCCAGGCCAGCCGCACCAGCGTGATCCCCATCCCCACCCCTCATCATGCAGCCGTACGCGATCAGGAGGATTCGTTCCGTGACGTAGAGGTCGTCGACTGTCTCGAACGCCACGAGGAGTTCGCGAAGGGCGGGCAGCCGCGATCGGAGCAGCTCGATGAGCACCTTGGTCGTGTGGTCGCGAAGTCGCCGGTTTGGGCTGGTCAGCATCCAGACCATTGGGATCGTCGACATCACGACCTGGGCATCGGTGCTTCGAGAATCCCCGCGAAGCGCCCATGCGACCATCCGCTCATACGTGGCGGACTCGTCGAGGACGTCGAATGTGCGGATCGCCCAGGACGCGTCCCGGTCCGCCATTCCCAGTCGCATCAGGTACTCGTGAAGCCACCACGCGTTACATGGGTGCTCGCCCCGGGGTGCGAGCGCGAGCACAGCCTCAAGGGCTCGCGGACCCCACTCGGGGTCATCGAGCGCGTTGAGGAGAAGGGCCTGGGCCCGTGGGCTGAAGGAGTTCGGTGACCGATCGATGAGGCTATTGATGAGCACATCCCCGAGACGCCAATCCTGCCCCGACGCGTCGACGAGGTCGACCAGCTCGAGCCCATACCGCTCGGGGAGGAGGACGGCGGCAGATCGCCAAAGCCCGGGGTGGTCAGCGACCGAGCGCCGCGCCTCCTCTGTGAGATCCGGGCCACCGTCTGAGAGGCGGTCCAGCAGCCGGCCAACCACCAGGTGCTCCGAAAACGCCTGGAATGGGAAGGCAACTACCTCGCCGCCGTCGTACGTCGGAAAGGTCTCGACGAGGCCGACGCTCCGCATCGAGCCGAAGAGCGTGTCGGGCCAAGCGGTTCGATCAGGGACGAGCGCATCGATCTCCGGCTCGAGCTCGGCTCGCGGGATGGGCCGGCCGTCCGTTGTGATGAGAGCGTCGGCGAGGAGATCGATCGCTGTCTGAACTACCACGGTGCTCGGACTCAGCCTCAACCGCTCGATCACTGCGCGTGACTTCAACCGAGCGAACTGAGTGAAGATCTGCGACCGGCCTTCGCTCCCGATGCCAACCGCTGGGTCGTCGGCGATCAGTTCGCAGTACATCCGAAGGAAGAGCGGATTCGAGAACGCCGAATCGAACACTGCGACGTCAGGCACCGCAACGTCGAATAGCTCGCAGTAGTTGGCCAGCGCTTCAGGTTCGACACCGGCCAGGCCCGGATGGCGAGTGACCGTCAGGCCCAGGTCACCGAGGATGAGGTCTTGGTAGTCGGTGCGCCAGGTCAAGACGACGCCGAGCCAGGGGTAGCGAGCCGTGGTGTCCAAGAGGCTCGGCAGCTCAGCCGCCCACGAGCGAGGGTCGCGACTTTCGTTCAGTGCGTCGATGAATATGAGGGCTCGCCTTCCCGTCGCTTCGGCCATCGAGCTGAGCGCCCCTAGGAATCCGTCGATGTCGACGTCACCAAGGCCCAACTGGGCGCGCACGTCAGGCCACCAAGCTCCGCTCGAGAACCGCTGTCCCATAAGGACGATCGCCGGTGTTCCTGCTGTGAGGAGATCCGACGCCGCTTGCAGGAGGAGGTGCGTCTTGCCCTGGCCGGCTGAACCGCTGATAGCGACGACCCCAGCGACGGCTCCGTGAGTCCGACGCGACGACAGGAAGTGGCGGAGAGAGGCGAGCTCCGCCAGTGCGCGCCCCAGCCGATGTCTGTCGAGACCGGGGTCGTCCGACCTGGTCGCTTCCTCGTACAACGGTTCGAGGAAGCGCGTTGCATCGGCCTCCCTCGCACCGAGTTCGGCTACGTCGAACGTCGGGACGGAGG
>CAZVVS010000095.1:0-14423 GCA_964630585.1 uncultured Gordonia sp. | reverse complement strand
ACCTCGAAGTCCTGGACGGTCTGCGCAAGCACCGAGTCAATGGCCTCGGCCAAGAAGACGGGGCGGTTGTGTGTGGCAATGACCACGGAGAAGAGAGGCGTGCGATCCACAGTCACGGACCAGGCGTCGTCGATCCCGGCCGGTGCGGCGAATCGCTCACTTTGCCGGTCGCTGAGCCAGTTGGACCCGGCCGTCAAGTGACGCTCGCTGCGCCTGACCGCCTCTCGCCGACATTGGCGCGAAGTCGAATCGGCTGAACCTCATGCGCAGAGACTAGATCGGCTCTGCCGGGAATCGCTAGTGTCGTGGACGGATACCCAAAGGTCCGAGGCGGCATGCTGGTGGAAGTACCCGAGCGATGATGACATGAGTACCGTGCGTGTGGCGGTGGCCGGTCTGGGAGTGATGGGGACGAACCATGCCCGGGTGGTGGCCTCGCACGGGAGGACGCAACTCGTCGCGGTCTGTGACATTGATGCCAAGCGGGCCACGGCGGTAGGGGACCGGTTCGGTGTCCCTTCCTTCACCACTTGGGAGGCGTTACCCAAGTGCGATGCCGTGATCATCGCCACGCCTACGTACGAGCACGGTGCGGTGGCCGCGGCGTTGTTGAACGACGGCACCCCAGTCCTGGTGGAGAAACCGCTCTCGGACGACTTGCAGACCGTGGACCGCCTGATCGAGATTTCCGCCTCTCGGGACGTGCCGCTCATGTGTGGCTTCGTCGAGCGTTTCAATCCGGCTATTCAGTGTGCCCGATCGTTGATAGATGCCCCACTCGTCCACCTTCTCTCGATCAGACACTCGCCCGTGACGCCGCGGGCAACGGCGAGCGTTGTCTACGACCTGCTCATTCACGACATCGACATAGCGATTCAACTCATGGGCACCGAGTTGGACTCGATTGCGTCTCATTCATGGTTGGGGGCGACGGGTGTGCTCGAGCTCACGGACTGCGCGCTGGGCTTCGAGGGGGGAGGGGTGGCCACAATGTCGGCCAGCCGGGTCAGCCAGCGGAAGGTCCGCACCCTCCAGGTCACCACCACGACCGCGCAGATCGAGGTGGACATGTTGCGGCACGATGTAACCGTCTACCGCCACCGCTCGCACGAGCAGTTGGACTTCGAGGGCCCCACGTATCGGGCCGACACCATCATCGACATCCCCTTCGTGCAGCACCTCGGCGAACCGCTTCACCTGCAGCTCAGCCGACTGGTTGAGCTCGTGAGGGGAGAGGCGGACGCTGCGACGGAGCGCTCTCTGTTGCTCGCCCCTCACCGCATAGCGGATGAAGTCGAGCGGCAGGGACATTGATCTCCGTCACTGAGGTGCGGCTGTCGCCTACGGCGGAAGCATTGGTGCTTGAGGTGCTGCGCTCGGGTCAACTCGCCCAAGGGCCGTTCGTCGAGCGTCTCGAAGACGAGTTCGCGAGACTCTGCGGGGTGCGCCATGCGGTTGCCGTGTCGAACGGCACCGTCTCGCTGCAACTGGCCATGTTGGCGCTCGGTATCGGGCCGGGCGATGAAGTGATCACGACCCCGTTCACCTTCGTGGCCACGATAAACGCTGTGCTCTCCGTTGGTGCGAGCGTTCGATTCGTCGATATCGACCCGCAGACGTTCTGCATCGACGTGAGCCAACTCGAAGCCGAAATCACGCCGCGGACTGCCGCCGTGGTTCCCGTACACCTTTATGGACAGCCGGCGGACATGGGTGCCCTCTCCGCCATCGCTGACCGCAACGGTCTGGCGGTCATCGAAGACGCCGCCCAGGCCCATGGGGCGTCGTTCAAGGGTCAGCCGGTGGGTTCACTCGGGGTGGGGTCGTTCTCGTTCTACGCGACGAAGAACATGACGACGGGGGAGGGCGGCATGGTCACCACTAACGACGAGTCCCTCGCCGATCGGTTGCGGATTCTCCGCAACCAGGGCATGCGAGGTCGCTATGACTACGAGATGGTGGGCTTCAACGCCAGGATGACCGACCTGCAGGCCGCATTGGGAGTGGCGGAGCTGGCTGAGCTTGGTCCGCGCACGGCTCGCCGCATCGAGAACGCTGCCTCACTGTCTCGACAGCTCGCCGAGGTGCCGGGGCTGAAGACCCCGGTGGTGTTGCCGGATCGCCGTCACGTGTTCCATCAGTACACCGTGAGGGTGGGCGGTGGCTCGAAGCTGACCCGGGACCAGTTCGCCGGTACGCTCGGTGAACGCGGCATCGGTACGGGCGTGTACTACCCCCGTACGGTCCACGGCTACGAGTGCTTCTCGAGTAATCCCCGAGTGGGCGGCGGCGCGTACCCCGAAGCCCTGCGGGCGGCCACCGAGGTCCTCTCGCTCCCCGTGCACCCGCACCTCTCGGTCACCGACGTGACCCTTGTCGCGGACGCCGTTCACGACGCGTTGAATGCTCCGACATGAGCCACCACATCCACCCATCGGCTCGAATCGCCAGCGACGTCCACCTGGGTCCGTTCGTAATGATCGGGCCCAACGTCGTGATCGGGTCCGGCACACGTATCGAAGGTTTCGCCTCCATCGGCACACCCCCGGAGCACCGCGACCACTTCCACGACGAGGGACCCCACGGCGTGAAGATTGGCAAGGATTGTGTGATCCGGGAGTTCGTGAGCATCAACTCGGGTACTCGTCGTCCGACGTGCCTGGCGGATGGCGTCGCCATGCTGCATGGTTCCTATGCCGCCCACGACGTTGTGGTTGAAGATGCTGTGACCATCTCGGGCAACGTGATGCTAGGCGGCCACACGTGGATCGGTGAGGGTGCAAACCTCGGCCTCGGCGTAGCGGTGCGGCAGTACCTCTGCGTTGGTGCCTACGCCATGGTGGGAATGAACTCGACCGTGACTCGAGACCTGCCGCCCTTCATGACTGCCTACGGGTCCCCGGCGGTCGTCTCTGGCCTCAACCGGGTCGGCATCAAGCGTGCCGCGCTTGACGTTGCCGGAATCCTGCGATGGTGGAACCGCAGGGGCGACCGGATTAGTGATGCAGCCAGATTCTCGCTACCGCCTCGTGAGTCACTTCTCGAGCGATCCTGGCGAGAAGCAGTTGAGGCCCGCAGCCGAGAGATTCAGTGAGAGCGCTGACAGTTCGAAGTTGAACGAGGCGAACACTCCTCATCTCATCTCATCTCATCTCATCTCATCGTGGCTTACCCACTTTGATGCGCCCTTTCGGATCTCCCGGGGGCACTGGTAGCGCTCTGAGGATCGCTCTCACTAGCAGCGATAAGGCCGCCTACGACAAATACTGATTGACAGCCTCCCCCCAGGCACTCGACGCTTCCCTGCTGATCTGCTGGAGTTCGGGCAGCTTGGTTGTCTTGAGGCGAGTTGTGTAGAAGTTGTGATACACGGCATCACCATAAACGGTCCCAATAGGTCCGGGACCGCGAACCGATGTTGGGTCGATCAGTGATACGAACCCTGTCTCAGCCTGGGTAATTAGCATCCCAGTATCGAAGACAATCTGTCCTTGAAGATTGCGAATCTCAGAGAACGAGTGACCCCTCGAAAGAAAGCGGGAGGTTCTCATCGCTAAGAAGCACGGATGAGCATAGTCGAACTGGCCACACCGGTAGCGAGCACCGCTAACCTCCGACCCATGATAGAGTGGTTCAAGGGCGACATCAAGCCAATGCTCGCTGACTGGAAAGGCATCAATATCAAGTACGACAAAGAACTCTGTGTCGCATAGAAGAACGCCGAGATCTAATGCTCTTGCGTGACGGATGTTCAAGGGGAGCGGAATACACCGAACTCGCTGTCTCTTGAGCCAACGACCAACTCCATCGACTGATCCATTGTCAATCACGAGAATCTCGACTTGAGACATATTGCTGAACTTTCGGACAGCCTCGACCAGCACCTCCACGCACTCGACGGAGTTCCAACTGACTGTCACGACCGTTACAAGCCCCGCCCGTAGGCCGCGTGCCTTTGCCCGCCAGCGGAGTATGCGATCGATAGGGCGCCAAAATGCGGCCAGCATCGATTGGTACGCTTGAGTATTGAGCCAGGCTCCGTGACGTAGTAACACAGAGCCCACTGTAGTTGGAGTTACGCCCTGACAGCGGATCTAACGGCTGGCCGCTCGCAGACTGAGGCCAACGCGTGGCTTGCCGTGGGGCTCTCTATTCCGATCGTCCCAGTGCACGCAGAGTCCAGCGCCACAGGGATGCTGAGCGGCGGCGGCTGTCACGATCAGCGCGTCCGATAGCCCAAATCGAGACACCGACGACCAAAGAGGGGCGTCCCGCCGGCCATTACGGACCGGCGAGAGGCCCTCACCGACCGGTGAGAGGCCCTCACCGACCGGTGAGAGGCCCTCACCGACCGGCGAGAGGCCCTCACCGACCCGCGAGAGGCCCTCACCGACCCGTTGACCGCAGCGCGGAACTAGCGAGTCGCCTCTCTTTCGTGGTAGTGGTAACGACGTGATGCATAGCCGGGCTGTTTTGGACTGGTTGCACCGGCGTCTATTGCCGCGTCGATACCTTGAGATAGGAGTCCAGGACGGCAAGTCAATGCAGTTGGCGCTACCGGGTACCCACGTCGTCGGCGTCGACCCCGCGCCGCGTCTTACCCATCGGTATCCACGGGGTGCAATCGTTGAGAAGCGCACCAGCGACGACTTCTTCGCTTCGTGCGACGTTGAGCAGCTTCTAGGCGGCCCCATCGATCTTTGTCTCATTGATGGAATGCACCAGTTCGAGTTCGCGCTTCGGGACTTTCTTAACGTAGAACGACACACTCACTACAACTCAGTCGTGGTATTCGATGACCCGTACCCGCGAAACGCGAGACAAGCCAGTCGGACGCTTATGCCCGGCCGTTGGGCAGGAGATGTCTGGAAAACAATCGCGATACTCCGCGAAATCCGTACTGATCTCACGATCCATGTTCTCGATGTCTTTCCTACGGGACTGGCAGTCGTGACGAACTTCAATCCTGAATGGTCGATCTCACCGGACCTTCTTGAGGCAGTCATCGAGAGACACCTTCGCTCCGAATATAGTTCTGACCTTGTGAAGGCTGCGCTCCAGCCTGAAACCGTTGCGTTCGAGGAGCTGGGGAAGGAGTTGCCTGGGTCCGCCCGCCCTGGCGTTGTCCCGTTGCTCGTTGCCGGACGAGCACTGCGGGTGCCATCGGTATCCGTATCCCGAGGGTTGGCGATCCGTAAGTTTCAGGAGATGAAATCCGTCGCAGCAAGAACACGGTTGGCGCAGGTCTATGCCGAACGCAGGGAACACACGAGATTCTGATTATCCAAGGCTGCCTCATAAGGCAGTCCGGGGACAGAGGTATTGCTGCGAACTTCGAGGTTCCCGATTGTCTGCTATTCGACACGGAACTCGGCGAGGTGACGGCCGATGCTCGCGGCGTTCTCGATGCCCCACCGGTCCACGGGCCCGTGGTCGGCCGCCCATGCGGCTGCCTCGACGTAGCCGGCGATGTCGTTGTCGAAGTGCTCGGTCGCGACGACCGCACCTCGCTCGTCGATGATGGTGGCGGTGAACCGGCGGCGGTGAGGATCGACGCCGACGATGTTGGCTTGGTCCAGAAGGACGATGTTGGCTTGGTCCATGAGCTGGTCTCCTCGAGTCGTAGCGTTGGGGTGGAGCCAGGCGACGAGATCCCAGTTCAGGGCATCCGATGCTCTTATCAAGTCAGCCCGGTTCCCGGTGACTGTGCCGATGTCGACACTTCAATCGCTGGACGCTCCCACGGAGGGCCATCGAGATAAGTTTGGAGTCAGGCCTCAGCACAGTCACCACCATAGGGAGGCCGTCGCCTCCCGCCGGTGACTGCATTCGAACACCGGGATGAGGTTGTTGGCGGCCTCGGTGAGCCCCATCAGCTTGGAGCGGCCGCGGTCGTCGAAGCGTTCGTCGGCCTTGGTGAGCAGCCGGCATCATCGCGTCGAACGCCAGGCGCCCCGGGCCCGACAGATCCAGGGTGGCCCACCTGATCCGGTCCAGCCATACCTGGTCCCGGGCGGCCATCCATTCGCAGGCTGAACCGCCCCGGGTTTCATAGAGGCTCTGATGTGCCCCCGGTTTCTCGCGGTGGTCTTGTTGGGATCGGTCACGCGATGGATGGTTCGGTTCGGAGCATCTCATACTCGATCGGGGTGAGCATCCCGAGGGCGGAGTGGCGGCGCTGTCGGTTGTGGAAGACCTCGAGGTACTCGAACATGGCGTTGGCCAGCTCGACCCGAGTGCGCCACCGTTGCCGGTTCAACAACTCGCTCTGCATCCGACCCCAGAACGATTCGATCATCGCGTTGTCGAAGCAGTCGCCGACGCTGCCCATCGATGGCAACAGACCTGATTCTTGGGCTCGGCGGGTGAATGCCCACGAGTTGTGCCCCAGGTAGTGGTGTAGCGATCTAAGGGTCCGCCTGACGCGACGATCACCGCGTCAGCCTCTTGCAGTCCTGCGATAGACGAGCGAGAGGAACCGACGCGGTGATCGACAACAACAACATGGACGCCCTGGCGTGGCTGCGCAAGCAGCTCGACGACGACGGCAACGACTTGATCGCGGAGATGGTCCGCGAGTTCGCTCAGCGGCTCATGGCCGCCGAGGTCGATGCCCTCACGGGGGCGGGGTGGGGGGAGCAGTCCCCGGATCGGGTGAACCACCGCAACGGGTACCGGCCCCGGCCGTTCGACACCCGGGTGGGCACGATCGACCTCGCCATCCCGAAGCTGCGTCGGGGTAGCTACTTCCCGGACTGGCTCCTCGATCCTCGGCGACGGGCGGAGAAGGCGCTCGTGGCGGTGGTGGCCGAGTGCTACGTGCGCGGAGTGTCGACCCGGCGGGTCGACGGGCTCGTCAAGACCTTGGGGATCGAGTCGCTGTCGAAGTCCCAGGTGTCACGCATGGCCGCCGAGCTCGACGAGGTCGTGGCCGAGTTCCGCAACCGGCCCCTCGACGCCGGCCCCTACACCTACGTGTGGATGGACGCCCTGACCCAGAAGGTCCGCGAAGGCGGCCGGATCGTGAACGTCGCGGTCGTGTGTGCCACCGGGGTCAACGCCGACGGTCACCGCGAGATCCTCGGCGTCGACGTGATCACCACCGAAGACGGCGCCGGCTGACTGGCGTTCTTGCGGGGCCTGGTCGCCCGGGGCCTGTCCGGCACTCGCTGGTGGTCTCCGATGCGCATGCGGGCCTGGTCGACGCCATCGCGTCGACGTTGCCGGGGGCTGGGTGGCAGCGGTGCAGGACCCACTACATGCGGAACCTGTTGACCCGGGTCCCGAAGTCCGCTCAGGCCATGGTCGCCACCCTGGTGCGCACCATCTTCGCTCAGCCCGACTCGGCGTCGGTGTGGGCGCAGCACGCCCGTGTCGTCGCTCAGCTCCAAGAGAAGTTCCCCGACGCCTCCGACCACCTCACCGACGCCGCCCCCGACGTGTTGGCCTTCACCGGGTTCCCCAAAGAGCACTGGCGCCAGATCTGGTCGAACAACCTCCAAGAACGGCTCAACAAGGAGCTCCGCCGGCGCGCCGACGTCGTCGGGATCTTCCCCAACCGCGATGCGGTCATCCGCCTCGTCGGCGCGGTCCTCGCCGAACAACACGACGAGTGGGCCATCGCCCGCCGCTACATGTCCGCCGACAGCCTCACCAAGGCCCGCATGCACGTCATCGACGGCGACCTCGAGGAGGTGACCCCACACGCACTGACCGAAGCCATGTAGAACATCCCCGAGGCTGACGCGCTCGACCGTCGCCTACACCACGACCTGGGGCATGACCTGCCCACGAGGTGAACTGACCGAGTTCAACCGGTCGTTGCAACACCCGCGTCCTGGAGCGACCGTAGCTTCTCGTCGAGAACCTCGGCGGGGGTCTTCCAGCCGAGGACCTTGCGGGGTCTGCTGTTGAGGGTGTCCTGGACGGCGAGAAGGTCGTCGAGGTCCCAGCGGGAGAGGTCGGTGCCCTTGGGGAAGTACTGGCGCAAGAGCCCGTTCGTGTTCTCGTTCGTGGCGCGCTGCCATGGCGAGTGGGGGTCGGCGAAGAACACGGCGATGCCGGTGTCGATCGTGAACTGCGCGTGGGCGGACAGCTCCTTGCCGCGGTCCCACGTCAGCGACCGCACTAGCCCTGCTGGCATGGAGCCCATGGTCGATCGCAGGGCGTCCTTCATGGCGATCGCGCCGTAGCCGGCGAGGGCCGGGCCGTTCTTGGTCGGTGGCTTGACGCCGTAGCCCTCGAGGCGTGGCAGGTGAACGAGGAGGGTGTAGCGGCTGGTGCGCTCAACGACGGTGCCGATCGCAGAGCGTTGCAGGCCGATGATGAGGTCGCCTTCCCAGTGCCCGGGCACGGCACGGTCGTCGGCTTCGGGTGGCCGTTTGCTCAACACGACATCGGGGGTGACATGGCCCTGGGGACGGTTCCGGGCCCGCTGGCGGGGCTTGCGCAGGGCGCGCCCGGTGCGCAGGCACGCGACCAGTTCACGCTTGAGCGCTCCCCGGCCCTCGATGTAGAGCGCCTGGTAGATCGCCTCGTGGCTGATGCGCATGTCCTCATCATCGGGGAAGTCGATGACCAGACGCCGCGAGATCTGCTCGGGACTCCACGCGGTCGCCCAGCGACGGTCCGCGCGATGCGGCTTGTTCAACCCCTTCCAGGTGGTGGGTGGGCCCGGCGCGACCGTCCCGTCAGGCCGGGCGATCTCACCGGCGAGCCGTTCGCGGACGTAGTCGTTCAACCGTGTGTTCGTGGCCAGCTTCGCCGGCTTCGGTCGCTTGGCTGCCATCTGCGCCTTCCACTGGGCGACGGTCGGCCGGTACTCGAGCTTGCCGTTGCGGGTCGCGGCGTTGCGGCGCAGCTCCCGCGAGATCGTCCCCGGATCCCGCCCCATCGCACGGGCGACGGCCCGCACACCGAGCCCTTGGGCTCGCAGCAAGGCCAGTTCTTCCCGCTCGGCGAACGACAGGTATCGGCCGGTCGGTTCCGCGAGGCTCAGAGGCGCCATGCCGCCAGCGTGACGAAACCAGCGCGACCCGACGGGGACCGACACGCCGACACCGCCAGCGGCGTCCTCGGTGCTCTTCCCGCGAGCGATCAGACGCCAGAACTCGCGCTCCACATGACGCGCCGGGATCGGCCGACCCGGCGACCGCGTCGCCGGGCGAAGCGCCCTGTCCGCCAACTGCTGCCGTCGAGCCACCAGCCACCTCCATCATCGTGAGGTGTTGCGACGACCGATTGAATCCGCCCTGCACGCCCTGGTCGGAGTGGATGATCAGCCCGGAGCCCGCGACCGGTTGGCGGTTCGAGATGGCCATGCCGAGCGCGTTGGTGACCAATGTTGAGGTCTGGGCCGAGTCGATCGACCAGCCGACGACGCGGCGGCTGCACGCGTCGAGCACCACGCAGCAGTACACCTTGCCCTCCCGGGTGGGGTGCTCGGTGATGTCAGTGACCCACAGCTGGTCGGGTTCGGGGCGGGCGAAGTTCCGGTCGACGAGGTCGAGGGCGGTTGGCCCGCCGGTGGCCTTTCGGCGGCGCCGGCTGCCCGGGAGCCCTTGGATCCCGGCCCGGGCCATGAGCATCGTGATGGCGTGGTAGCCGACCTGGACGCCGCGGCCCATGGTGAGCTCGGCGTGCACACGGCGGCTGCCGTAGGTCCCTCGCGACGCGGCGTGGACCTCGATGATCTGGTCGGTGAGCCAGGCGTGGCGGATCGCACGCTGCGACGGCGCCCGGGTCCGCCACTCGTAGAACCCCGAGACCGACACCCCGCACACTCGGGTGGAGACCTCGACGGGGAGCCCCTCAGCGGCCATCACCGCAACCGCCGAGTACTTCCTTTTGGGGGCACCACCGCCTTCAACAACTCGTTGGCCCGGCGGGCTGCCTCCAGCTCGGTCTCGAGCTCAGCGATCCGCTTGCGGGCTGCAGCCAACTCGGCGTTGTCGGTCGAGCTCACCCCTGCTTTGCGGCCGGTGTCGACCAGGTGCTGGTTCCACCAGTTGTAGACCGTCTGATCGGACAACTCGAGATCGGCGGCCACCGCAGCCACCAGTCTCCCGGACTCGATCAGATCGATCACGCGACGCCGGAACTCCGGCGCATACGACCTTGGCATGTGGGTACTCCTCGTCGTCGAAGAGCATGACCGACTCCAACAACCCGACTCCGCCGAACCGGGGGCACATCACCAGCGGCGGAGCAGCCCGGGACCACGTCGAGGAGCTGCCCGGCGCTCACGTCGACGATCGAGGTGGACCACGCCTGGGTCCGCCAGCGTCCGACCCGGGCGAACAGCGTCTCGTCGAGGCCGAGGGCCTCGACGTCGCCGATGCGGTCGGGGTCGTCGACCAGGGGCGGTCCCGTACGCGATGACGGTGTCGTTGATGGTGTGCCAGTCGCAGCCCAGCTCTCAGGCCAGATCGGTGACGGGCCGACCCCGGTGGCCGACCTGTTCGGTCACCCACAGCCCGGCCCGGTCCGTCATCGCCAGGCGCGGTGCGGCGAGGTGCGGGGCGGTCTCGGTGAACGACCCGATCTCACAGTCCCGAACCGGGCAGACACAGCGGCGCTTGTCCGGCGCTTCGGATCTGAGGGGGGACTGATCGGGGGTTGATCATCCCGGGCGCGGCACAGGGGCCCTGCGATTCTGGCGGTTCTCTACGCCTCCAGGATCGAGAACCCCTGTGGAAGTTGACCCTATTCGCGTCTGCGAGCTTCTCGTGGGCCTCGGCGACGTGACCGTTCTCGGCGCGGTCGACGCAGCGGGCGGGCCGGTGCTCGTTCATGTGGAGACCCGCGGGCCCAGACCGGTCTGACCAAGCTGTGGCGGGGAGGTGTGGGTCAAGGACCGCCGCCGGGTCGAGCTCGTCGACCTGGCCGCGTTCGGCGCCCAGCCCGCCTCGTGTGGCACAAGCGCCGCTGGTCGTGTCCGGCAGACGGGTGCCGGTTGGGGTCGTTCACCGAGTCCGCTCCTCACATCGCCTCGGCCCGGTTGGCGATGACGGACCGGGCCGGCCGGTGGGCGACCGAGCAGGTCGGCCGCCGGGGCCGCACCGTGAACGAGATCGCCGTCGAGCTGGGCTGCGACTGGCACACCATCAACGACGCCATCATCGCCTACGGGACCGCCCTGGTCGACGACGACCCGGACCGCATCGGGGCGGTCACCGCGCTCGGCCTCGACGAGACCCTCTTCGTTCGGGTCGGCCCATGGCGGCGCCAGGCGTGGTCGACCTCGATCGTCGACGTGAGCGCCGGGCAGCTCCTCGACGTCATCCCCGGGCGCAGTGCTGTCGGCGCGTGCGAGTGGCTCGCCGGCCGCGACCAGGCCTGGCTCGACGCGATCGGCTGGGCAACCCTGGATCTGTCGGGCCCGTGGCGCCTGGCGTTCGACACGATGCTCCCGGCCGCGACCCAGGTCGCGGGCCCGTTCCACCTGGTGAAGTTGGCCAACACGAAGCTCGACGAGTGCCGACGGCGGGTCCAGAACGAGACCCTCGGCCACCGGGGCCACAAGACCGACCCGCTCTACCGGTCCCGCCGGCTGCTCACCAAGGCCGACGAACGCCTCGACGACCGCGGCCGCTCCAAGCTGATGGGACTGCTCGACGCCGGCGACCCGCAAGGCGAGGTGCGCGCCGCGTGGCACGCGAAAGAGGTCTGAACCGCCCTGGGTCTGATGGAGGCTCGGGCTATTTGATTCCAACCCCTGCGGAGTCGGTCTGCTGGGCAGCGTAGAACGCTGCTTCGAACTCCGCGGGCGGCACGTCGTCGCAGTGGCCGTGGAGGCGCTGCTCGTTGAACCAGTGGACCCAGGCGAGGGTCTCGAGCTCGAGCTGGTCGACGTCGTCCCACACCGCCGGCGCGTCCGGGCCGCGGACGCACTCGGCCTTGTAGAGCCCATTGGTGGTCTCGGCCAGGGCGTTGTCGTAGGAGTCGGCGACGGTCCCGATCGATGGTCGCGCCCCGATCTCGTCGAGTCGTTCGGTGAAGCGAACCGAGGTGAATTGCGACCCGGCGTCGGAGTGGGCGACGAGCCCGACGAGACGGCGGCCGCCGCGGGAGCGTCTCGCCATCTCGAGCGCGTCGAGGACCATCTCGGTGCGCATGTTCGACGCGACCCGCCACCCCACGATCCGACGGGAGAACGCGTCGATGATGAAGCACACATAGGCCATCCCCGACCGGGTCGGGACGTACGTGAGGTCGGTGACCCACAGGGCGTCGGGCCGGTCGGCTCGGAACTGGCGGTTGACCAGGTCCGGCGCCCGGGTCGCGTCAGGGTCCGCGACGGTGGTGAACACCTTGCGCCGCCGGCGAGACACGCCCTCGATGCCGAGGTGGCGCATCAGCCGAGCGGTCTGGTCCCGGCCGATGTCGTGACCGGCGCGCCGAGCGGCCTTCCAGAGCTTGTGCGCCCCGTAGACCTTGCGGTTCGCCAGCCACAGCACCATCAGCACCTGGGCCATCGCCACGTCACGGATCGCCCGGGCCGACGGGGACAGCTCGCGGGTCTTGGCCGCGTAGTAGGTGCTCGGGGCCATCTCCAGCACTCGGCAGATGGGCTCGACCCCGAACTCGACCCGGTGGGCGTCGATGTAGGCGACCATCACTTCTGTGGGCGGTCGAGCTCCGCCATGCTCCTATGTCAAGCGGCAACCGCGAGAGCTTCACAGTCAGCAGCGCGGGCGGTGTTCAGATCGATGAGGAGTCGGCGCAGAACCTCGTCCGAGAGGCGGCGTCGTAGGAGGCGTAGGGCCGCAGTCTTGGTCTTGCCTGCGGCCATGCGGGTCTCGATGAAGGTCCTGCCGGCGCCGGTGCCGCGCCACTGGGTGATGGCGATGCGGTGCAGGGCGGCGTTGACTTGGCGGTTGCCGCCGCGGCTGAGCCGGAACCGTTCGCTTCCAGTCCACACCGGGATGGGAGCGGTGCCGTTCCAGCGGGCGAACGCGGCCGGGGACTTGAACCGGTCGGCGCCGGCCACCTCGCCGACCAGCTTGGCGGCGGTCAGCACGCCGCACCCCTCGAGCGCCAGCAGGGTGGGCACCAGGACACGAACGATGCTGCGGAGTTGGCGTTCGAGGTCGTTGATCCTGCGGGTGAGGCCGCGGATGCGATCGATCAGCTCGGCCGCGATCTCGGCGACCGTCCCGTCGCAGTGGGCAAGCTCGGTGGCCACCCGGTCGAGGTGGCAGTACTTGTTGAGGGCCTTGGGGGCGAGGTCCAGTTCGGGCATGAGCTCGTGAAGATGCCACCGGACCCGTGCCTGCATGCGGGTGCGCTCGGCCACCAGGTCTTCACGGTGGTCGACGAGCAGCTTCACACGGCGGGTCTCGCCGTCGAGCCGGGCCACGGGCAGGTCCGGATCTCGCAGGGCGGCACGGGCGACCGCTTCAGCGTCGAGCGGGTCGGACTTGCCTGGAGGCCGGAGCCCACGCCGCTCGACCGCGGTCATCTTGGGCGGGACCCGCACGATGGCCTCGCCCGCCGCGAGCAGGTCGGTCTCGAGGCGACGAGTGAGGTGACGGCAGTCCTCGACCGCCCACCGTCGCTCTGGCCAGCGCTCAGCCCAGCCCAGTGCCGTGAGATGGCCGTCGCTGGTCGCGGCCACGGTCAGTTCGTCGAGTCGACGGCCGATGTCGTCGACCGCGACGAGGGTGTGGGTCTTCTTGTGCGAGTCCGCTCCGATGACGACCACGCGATGTGCCTCCTGTGAATTCTCCGACGGGTCGTGCACCGACGGTGGCGGAGGGCACGCGGTTGTTCAGCTCGACACGCTCCTATCAAGCCACGCCGCCAGGTCGGTGCGGTCCGGCGGGGCCGCACATCGCGGAACAAGCCACACCAGAGGTGGGCAGCGAAGAAACGAGCGAACCCCGCCGGACACGGACAGGCTCACACAACCGCGAAGAAAGACGCCGCGGACTTCAAGATCGCGTTCGCGCGGCGCAACTCCCGGAGTTCTTGCTCGAGGGCCTTGATCCGCTCCGCGTCCGCGGTCGTGGTCCCCGGGCGCGTCGCCGTCGTCGATGTCGGCCTGGCGCACCCAGGTCCGCACCGACTCCACCCCGTAGCCGAGCTGGGAAGCGACCCGCTGGATCGTCCCATGGTCGGCGCGGAGCTGGCGCACCAGCCGCACTGCCTGGGCCTTCTCGCCGTCGCTGTAGCGACGCGTCGTCGGCTTCCCCGACGGTCCTTGCGTAGGCATGACTCCATCGTCGTTTCCAAGGTCAGGAGCCTCCAACCAACCCAGGGCGGTTCAGTCGTCCGGTCGATCTACGACCACCACGACCCCGACCTGGCCCTCGAGTTCGTCACCCGCCTCGGCAACGACCTCCAAGACGAGTCGTGTCCGCCCAAGGTCCGCCAGCTCGGCCGCACCATCACCAAGTGGAAGACCCAGATCGCCACGTGGC
>CAZVVS010000094.1:5562-14443 GCA_964630585.1 uncultured Gordonia sp. | reverse complement strand
GCCACTCGATCATCGTGTTTACGACACGGCGTTGAGCCCCGCAGCGATGAAGGCTGCCGTGGCCTCGGCGGCCCGCTCGGCGCCCTCGGCACCCGACGATCCGCCGAGTAGTGCGCGGTGGGTGATGCCCTCGGCGATCACCCCAAGCTTCAGGTTCGCCAGGCCGAGGTAGAAGTCCCAGTCACCCAAGTCGGCGCCCGTCACCTGCGCATAGGCCTGTGCCATGTCGTCGGCACTCGGATAGCGGTCGCTGGTCCAGGCTGCCCGGAAGCCGAGGACCGTCGCGAACACCGGCTGGCGGTAGATGCACATCAGGGCGACGTCGGTGAGCGGGTCGCCCAGTGCGGCCATCTCCCAGTCGACGACGGCCCTGACGTTCGCGGAATCCTCACCGTCGATGATCGTGTTGTCGACGCGGAAGTCGCCGTGCACGATCGTGCTGCGCGCATCGGTCGGGATCCGCTCGCTCAGTTTCGCGACCAGGGTGTCGACGTCGGCGAGATCACGCGTCTTCACCAGTCCCCACTGCCGGGCCCACAGCTTGACCTGTCGGCCGGCAAAGCCCTCGGGTCGGCCGAAGTCACCCAGTCCGACCGCCTCGTAGTCGACGGCGTGCAGGTCGGCCAACGTCTTCACGAGCGCGTCGAAGTTGGCCGTCACCTCGTCGTCGGACCAGATGTTGAGGTCGTCGGTCGAGCGGATCACCAGGCCGTCGACGAACTCGACGACGGTGCAGGGTGCGCCGATGATCTCACCGTCGCGGTCGATCGCGACGGTTGGCGCGACGGGGACGTTGGTGTCGGCGAGGGCCGAGGTCACCGCCCATTCGCGGTTCATGTCGTGGGCCGACGGAGTCAGCCCGCCCATCGGTGGGCGGCGGGCGATCCAGCGGTGCTCACCGTCTTCGACCGCGAAGGTCAGATTCGACCGTCCGCCGCTGATGAGGTCGATCTTGAGGTCGCCGACGACGTCGACGCCGTTGGCGGCCAGCAACTTTCGCAATGACTGGGCGGAGAGTCCGGGATGGTCAGGCATGATCGGCCTTTCGTTGTGCGGCTTTGCGGGCGCGTCCGACGGCGCGCTTGGCGATGGCCCAGCGGTGGACCTCAGACGGACCGTCGTAGATGCGGAACGGGCGCAGTTCGTCGGCCAGGCGGGCGAGCGGGAGGTCGGCGGAGACGCCGAGACCGCCGCACATCTGGATCGACCGGTCGACGATCCGCGAGAAGGCCTCGGCACCGTAGGTCTTCGCGATCGACGTCGAATCCGATGCGTGCTCACCCTGGTCGAGTTCGTAGCAGGCGCGGGCCAGCAGGGCGCGGGTGGCAGCGAGGTCGATCTCGTTGTCGGCGATCATCTGCTGGATCATGCCCAGGTCGGCGAGCTTGCCGCCGAATCCGTCGCGCTCGCGGACATAGTCGACGGCGATGGCGTGCGCCCGCTCCGCCGATCCGAGCCAGCGCATCACGTGGGTCATCCGCGCCGGGCCGAGGCGGACCTGCGCGTAGCGGTACCCCTCGTCGACCTCGCCGAGAACATCTTCGTCGGGGACGAAGACGTCGGCGAACGTCATCTCGCAGTGTCCACCGATCATGGCCTTGTCGATCGTGTGGACGTGGCGGTCGACGCTGATGCCCGGGGTGTCGCCGGGGGCGAGGAACATCGTCGCGCCGCCGCGATCGCCGACGCTGCCCGAGGTGCGGGCCATGATGATGTAGAAGCCGGCACCGTCGGCACCGGTGATGAAGCGTTTGCGGCCGCTGATCTTCCAGCCGCCGTCGGCCTTGACCGCCGTCGTCGAGAGGCAGTTGGGGTCGGAGCCGGCGCCGGTCGGGGCAGGCTCGGTCATGGCGAATCCGCTGCGGACCTCACCGGTGGCGAGCGGTCCGAGGTACTTGTCGCGCTGGGCGTCGCTGGCGACGTGGGCGAGCATGTGGACGTTGCCCTCGTCGGGAGCGCCGATGTGCAGGGCGACGGGGCCGAAGGTCGAGTGCCCGGCCGCGGTGAAGACCGGTGAGCGGTCGGACATGTTGAGCCCGAGCCCGCCGTATTCCACCGGCGCGTGCGGGGCGAAGATCCCGGCAGCCTTGGCCTTGGCGTTGAGTTCGCGACGGAGGTCGTCGCCGCCGGCAGCGGTGACGTCGCCGTGGAACTGCTCTTCGACGGGAGCGACGTGCTCGTCAATGAACGACTGGGTACGTGCGACGAGGTCGACGACCTCCGGCGAGTAGGACAAATCGATGGCCATGCTGCTTCTTTCTCCGATACCGAGCGAGCGTTCGGTCTGTCGGACATGGTGTCATGCCAATCGGCATCGGTCAAGGCACTCGAGGTCACCGTAACCGCTAGTCCGGTGGCCGATGTCGGACTCGGGGATCAACGTCGACGGTCAGCCCCAGATGAGCGCCGCACCCGCGATCACAAGCGCCACGACGGCCACCACGTCGGCGATCACCACCCGCCGAATCTTGTCGCCGTACCCACCCACCAGGCCTGCGATGACCAGAAAACCCGCCGCACTCACCAGTCCGACGACTACGGCCAGGCCTCGCCATTCCGAGCGGATAGCCGCTGCAATCAGGATGCCGCCGACGATCCCGAACATCAGCGCGCGGTGGCGCATCATGACGAGCAGATCGGGGTCGTCGATGCGAGATCCGTACAGGCGCTCGAGCCAGCTTGCGCCGAGGATCCCCGGCAGTGGGAGGAGGTGGATGACGGCAGCAACGACCAGACAAACGACGATCAGCGCGTTCATGTTTCCTCCCTCGGTGCGGTGTGTCATCGACACTAGGCCGTTGGGTGACCCAGTCGGCGGGGTTGACCGACCCAGTCGGCGGAGACCGACGGCCCACTCGGCGGGGTTGACCGACCCACTCGGCGGAGACCGACGGCCCACTCGGCGAGGTTGGACGACCCACTCGGCGGAACTCCGGGTCAGATGACTCCCGAGTCGTGGAGCTTTGCCAGCTCGGCGTCGGACAATCCCAACACCGAGGCGAGGACCTCGTCGGTATCGGCCCCCAACGCACTGGCCACCATCGGGGCCTCGTGCCCGCCGCCGTCGCTGCTGCCTTGGCCACCGCTCCTCGCAACGCCGGCATCGACATACTGACCGTCGACGCGGATCGGGGACCTGGCCGAGATCACCTGCCCGACGCCGGGTTGATCGACCTCGACGAGGACGGGCGCCGACGACGGATCGGCACGGAACGCCTCGGCAAAGGCACGCATCGACTGATACGGCCCCCAGAGGGCACCCGCAGCATTCAACGCGGCCTCGACCTCCGCGAAGTTGCGCTGCGCGAACCACGGCCGCAGCAGGTCGGCGATCGCGTCCCGGTGCTCGTAGCGCCCCTCGTCGGTGAAGAAGTCGACACCGAATGACTCGGCCATGGCCGCCAACGCGGCCGACAACCCGGTCGCCTCGCCCACGTTCTTCCACTGCCGCGGCGACAGCGCGACGATCATGACCCGACCACCGTCGGCGGTCTCGAAGTCGACGCCGAAGCTTCCGTAGAGGTGGTTGCCGTGCCGCGCGCGGTTACCGCGTTGCAGCGCCTCGGTGTACCAGCCGAGATTGGCGACGCCGGCGGCGGCGACGTCGGCCAGCGCGATCTCGACCCGACTGCCCTCCCCGGTCCGCTCGCGACGGTGCAGTGCCGCGAGGACGGCAGTCGAGATTGCCTGCCCGGTGATGAAGTCCCACGCGGGCAGGACGTGGTTGACCGGCCCCGCGTCGACGGGTCCGGTCTGCATGGGGATCCCGACCTCCGAGTTCACCGTGTAGTCGACCGCGGCCCCACCGTCGGCGCGGCCCTCGATGTGCACGGCAATCATGTCCGGCCGCCGCGCGGTCATCGCCTCATACGACAGCCACGACCGTCCGACGGTGTTGTCGACGCAGATCCCCGCATCCCGCCCTGGCGCGGTGGCCAGGGCCAGCACCAGCTCCTGCCCCTCCGGGGTGCGCATGTTCACCGCTACCGACCGTTTGCCGCGGTTCAGCGATGTCCAGAACAGGCTGTCGGGCGAGTCGAGCGCCAGCGGCCAGCGGCGGTAATCGGTGTTCCCGCCGAGCGGATCGACCTTGATCACCTCCGCACCGAATTGCGCCAGCGTCATTCCGGCCGACGGCGCGGCGACGAAGCTCGCGAACTCGACCACACGCAGGCCGTGCAGCGGCTGGTTCATCCCCACCGGCTGTCCGTCTCCGTCGCCACCGACTGACTCTGCCCCGCGCTCGCACCCATGGGTTAGTTTCTATCCCATGGCGAAGCTCTGCGACACCGCCGATCTCACCGATGTCCAACGGGAGATGCTGGCGACGATCCGCAGCTTTGTCGACGAGCAAATCCTTCCCGTCGCCAATGAGCTCGAGCATCGCGACGAATACCCCACCGATATCGTCGCGGCCCTCAAGGAGATGGGGGTCTTCGGGCTGACGATCGCGCAGGAGTACGGCGGGCTCGGCGAATCGCTGCTGACCTACGCGCTCGTCGTCGAAGAACTCTCCCGCGGCTGGATGAGCGTCTCGGGCATCGTCAACACCCATTTCATCGTCGCCTACCTGCTGGCCCAGCACGGCACCGACGAGCAAAAGGCCGAATACCTCCCGCGCCTGGCCGCCGGCGAGCTCACCGGCGCGTTCTCGATGTCGGAACCCGCACTGGGCTCCGACGTCGCCGCCATCACCACGACCGCCCGCCCCGACGGCGACGACTACGTGATCAACGGGCAGAAGATGTGGCTGACCAACGGCGGGACGTCGAGCCTCGTCGCCGTCCTGGTCCGCACCCCCCTCGGCCACGACAAGCCGCATCAGAACCTCACGACCTTCCTCCTCGAGAAGACGCCCGGCTTCGGCGAGGTGGCGCCCGGCCTGACGATCCCCGGGAAGATCGAGAAGATGGGCTACAAGGGGGTCGACACCACCGAGTTGCTCTTCGACGGTTTCCGGATCGGTGCCGGGCAGATCCTGGGCGGTGAGCCCGGGCGCGGTTTCTACCAGATGATGGACGGCGTCGAGGTGGGCCGCGTGAACGTCGCGGCGCGCGGCGTCGGCGTCGCCCTGCGCGCCTTCGAGCTCGGCGTCGCCTACGCCCAGCAGCGCGAGACGTTCGGCAAGCCCATCGCCCGACACCAAGCGGTGCTGTTCCGCATCGCCGAGATGGGGACGAAGGTGGAGGCCGCCCATCAGATGGTCGTGCGCGCGGCGCGGATCAAGGATGCCGGCCAGCGCAACGACCTCGAGGCCGGAATGGCCAAGTACCTCGCGTCGGAGTACTGCCGCGACGTCGTCGAGGATTCCTTCCGCATCCACGGCGGCTACGGCTTCGCGAAGGACTTCGAAATCGAGCGGCTCTACCGCGAGACGCCCATGCTGCTCATCGGCGAGGGCACCGCCGACATCCAGCGCATGATCATCGGGCGCCGCCTGCTGGAGGACTACGCCCTGTGACCCACCGCCCCGTGACCCAGACCCACCACCGAGGAGACACCCATGGCTGACGAGCGCTACGACGTCGGAGGCGCCGAGGTCGACGCCGAGGACTTCGCCCAGATCCGCGACTCGGTCCGCGAGTGGGTGCGCACCCGCGTCATCCCGCGCGAGAGCGAGATCGCCGCCGCCGACGCCATCCCCGACGATCTGCGTCAGCAGGCCAAGGACATGGGCCTGTTCGGGTTCGCCATCCCGCAGGAGTTCGGCGGGCTGGGCCTCGACCTGTCCCAGGACGTCGAACTGGCCATGGAGCTGGGCTACACGTCGCTGGCGGTCCGATCGATGTTCGGCACCAACAACGGCATCGCCGGACAGGTCTTGGTGAACTTCGGCACCGACGAGCAGAAAGCCCAGTGGCTGGAGAAGATCGCCACCGGCGAGGTCGTCGCCTCCTTCGCGCTCACCGAACCCGGCGCCGGCTCCAACCCGGCGGGCCTGCGCACCAAGGCCGTGCGCGTCAATCCCGACGACGAAAACTCCGACTGGATCCTCGACGGCGAGAAGTGCTTCATCACCAATGCCGCGTCGGCGAACCTCATCGTCACGTTCGCCCGCACCCGCCCGGCCGACGAGAAGGGCCCGGGGATCGCGGTGTTCCTCGTGCCCGCCGACGCGCCCGGGCTCTCCGTCGCACCGCACGACGAGAAGATGGGCCAGCAGGGCGCGTGGACGTCGAATGTTTCGTACACCGGGGTTCGGGTGCCGGCGTCGGCGCTGGTCGGCGGCGACGAGGACACCGGCTACCGAGCCGCCATGACGTCGCTGGCGCGCGGGCGCGTACACATCTCCGGAATGTCGGTCGGGGCCGCGCAGCGCGCCCTCGACGAATCGCTGCGCCATGCCGCGGTCACCACGCAGGGCGGCACCCCGATCGGCGACTTCCAACTCGTCCAGGCCCACCTCGCCGACATGGCGACCGGCATCATGGCCGGGCGCGCCCTGGCCCGCGACGCCGCCCGCAAGTGGGTGGCGAACGAGGACCGTCGAATCGCACCGTCGGTGGCGAAGCTGTTCTGCACGGAGATGGTCGGGGAGGTCGCCGACAAGGCCGTCCAAATCCATGGCGGATCGGGATACATGCGCGAGATGCCCGTCGAGCGGATCTACCGCGACGTACGACTGCTGCGCCTCTACGAGGGGACCAGCGAAATCCAGCGCCTCATCATCGGAGGCGGCCTCGTGCGCGAGGCGAAGAAGGCCCAAGGAGGCACACAATGACAGGACTGCTCGCGGGTAAGACCGCCGTGATCACCGGCGGCGCCCAGGGCATCGGCCTGGCCATCGCCCAGCGCTTCATCGCCGAAGGCGCGACCGTCGCGCTCGGCGACATGAACGCCGAGCAGGTCGAGGCGGCCGCGAAGGAACTCGGTGACGACGTGGCCCTCGGGGTGCGGTGCAACGTCACCGTCGCCGACGACGTCGTCGCACTCCTGGCCGCCGCCATCGACCGCTTCGGCACGCTCGACATCATGGTGAACAACGCCGGCATCACGCGCGACGCCAGCATGCGCAAGATGACCGAAGAGCAGTTCGACCAGGTCATCTCCGTGCACCTCAAGGGCACCTGGCTCGGCACGAAACTGGCCGCCGACATCATGCGCGAGCACGGCGGCGGCGCGATCGTGAACATGTCCTCGATCTCCGGCAAGGTCGGCAACTTCGGTCAGACGAACTACTCGGCCGCCAAGGCCGGTATCGCCGCGATGAGCAAGGCCGCTGCGAAAGAGTTCGCCACCAAGGGGATCCGCGTCAATTCGATCCAGCCCGGTCTCATCCGCACCGCGATGACCGAGGCCATGCCGCAGGCCGCATGGGATTCGAAGATGACCGAGATCCCGATGGGCCGCGCTGGCGAGCCCGATGAGATCGCGAAGGTCGCCGTGTTCCTCGCCAGCGACCTCTCGTCGTACATGACCGGCACCATCCTGGAGGTCACCGGCGGCCGGTACATGTGATGGCCGACTGGCAACCGCACACGGTCGTCACCGACGAACTCCTCGACCCCGGTCCGGTCGCCGCGCTGGCATCGATCTTCGACGACGGTCTGCCGGCCCCCGCGCCGGGCGATCCCCTGCCGCCGCTGTGGCACTGGGTGGCGCTGCCGCGGTGGTCGCCGTCGTCGCAGATCAGCGTCGACGGCCATCCGTTCCGCGGCTCGTTCCTACCGCCGGTGCAGCTGCCGCGGCGCATGTTCGCCGGCGGCTCGGCCGAGTTCACCGGCACCCTGCGCGTTGGCGATACCGTCCGCCGCGAGTCGGCCGTCGAGTCGGTCACCGAGAAGAACGGTCGCAGCGGCAAGCTCGTGATCGTCGTGACGTCGACGACCCTGTTCGCACCCGACGGCACGCCCGCCGTCGTCGAGAAGCAGAACCTCGTCTACCGCGAGGCCGCCGCGCCCACCGGCACACCACCGCCACCGGAGCCCACCGCCGCGATGGTCCCCGCGGGCCCACCGATCATCGCCGACGGTGAGCGCCGCTGGACGTTGCGCACCGACCCGACCCTGCTGATGCGCTTCTCCGCCGCCACCGCCAACGCCCATCGGATCCACTACGACTGGCCTTATGCCACCGGCGTCGAGGGGTACCCCGGCCTCGTCGTGCACGGACCGCTGATGACTCTGGCACTGCTCGAGACCCACCGACTCGACGGTGACCTGCGGCCGGTGCGCGCCCTGTCCCACCGCGTCTCGGCGCCGCTGTTCTGCGGGCAATCCGCCCAACTGGTGGCCACACCCACCCCGACGGGAACTACCGTCGAAGTCATCGGCCCCGGCGGCGAGGAAGCCGGGCCGCGCACCACCGTCGAACTCACCCTCACCTGAAAAAGGAGCCCCCATGCCCCGCACATTCACCTCCCTCGATGAAGTCCGCGCCGCCCTCGGCGAGGAGATCGGCCCCAGCGCTCCCATCGTCATCGAGCAGGAGCGCGTCAACGCCTTCGCCGACGCGACCGGTGACCACCAGTGGATTCACGTCGACGTCGAACGCGCCAACGCCGGACCGTTCGGCGGGCCGATCGCGCACGGATTCCTGACGCTCTCGCTGATCCCGCTGTTCGGCGCCGAGCTGTTCAACATCGACTTCGGCGGTGCGCGCATCAACTACGGCGCCAACAAGCTCCGCTTCCCGTCGCCGGTGCCGGTCGGCAGCGAGCTGACCGCGACCGCCACGTTCACCGAGCTCACCGAGAGCCCGGCCGGGGCGATCCTCACCGTGAAGTACGTGATCTCGGCGACCGGCGCGCCCAAGCCCGCCTGCGTCGCGGAGACGCTCGTCGTCATCGCGCCGTAGCGCGGGTCTCGATACACTCGACCACCGTTGGCAACGCCGACGCTGGTGACCACTATGTGGTCACCAGCGTCGGCGTTGTGGTGAC
>CAZVVS010000094.1:0-5552 GCA_964630585.1 uncultured Gordonia sp. | reverse complement strand
GCTCGTCTTCATCGCGCCGAAGCGGGTGACTCGAACCCCTCGACCAGCGTCGGCGTTGTGGTGACTGAACGTCAGAACTTGCCGTCGAGGAACTCCGCGTAGGCGGGGAGGTCGAGCTGTCCGTGCCCGGACAGCCCGATCACGACGACCTGCTCGACGTCGCTGTCGGCGACCGCGGCGGCACACGCGGCAATCGCGTGCGTCGATTCCGGCGCGGGCACGATGCCCTGGGCGCGCGCAAACTGCACACCGGCGGCGAATGCGTCGTGCTGGGTGATGGCGACGCCCGAGACCAGGCCCTGCTCGACAGTGTGGCTCAGCGCTGGCGCCATCCCGTGGTAACGCAGCCCACCGGCGTGGATGGGGTCGGGCACGAAGTCCATGCCCAACGTGTGCATCTTGAGCAGTGGTGTGAGTCCGGCGACGTCGCCGTGGTCGTAGCGGTACTCGCCCTCGGTGATCGACGGGCAGGCGGCCGGCTCGGCGGCGACGATGCGCGGGTTGGAGCGGCCGTGGATCTTCTCGCGGATGAACGGGAACGACAGCCCGCCCAGGTTCGAACCACCGCCGGCGCAGCCGAAGACGATGTCAGCGCCGCCGGGCTCGACGCTGTAGAGCTGCTCGACGGCTTCGATGCCGATCACACTCTGGTGCAACACGACGTGGTTGAGCACGCTGCCCAGCGCGTAGCGCGCAGCCGGGTCGTTCGCCGCCACCTCGACGGCCTCGCTGACGGCCATGCCGAGGCTGCCCGTGGTGTTCGGGTCCTTCTCGAGCATGGCGCGGCCCGACTCCGTCAGGGTCGAGGGGCTCGGGTGGACCGTCGCGCCGTAGGTCCGCATCAGGTACCCGCGGTAGGGCTTGGAGTCGTAGGACGCGCGGACCTGCCACACCTCGACGTCGATCCCGAACTGCGCGCCCGCGAATGCCAGCGCACTGCCCCACTGCCCCGCCCCGGTCTCGGTGGTCAGCTTGGTGACCCCGTCGACGTGGTTGTAATAGGCCTGCGCGACCGCGGAGTTCGTCTTGTGACTGCCGACCGGGCTGACACCCTCGTACTTGACGTAGATCCTCGCCTTGGTGTTCAGCGACTCCTCGAACTTGCGGGCGCGCAGCAGCGGCGAGGGCCGCCACATCTTGTAGATCTCGCGGACCGGCTCGGGGATCTCGATGTAGGCCTCTTTCGCCACCTCCTGCGCGATCAACCCCATCGGGAACAGCGCGACGAGGTCGTCGGGCCCGACCGGCTCTTTGGTACCCGGGTGCAGGTGCGGCGGGATCGGCTCGTCGAGCTCGGCGGCCAGGTTGTACCAGTGCGTCGGGACGTCGACGGTGATGATGTCGGGGGATTCAGCAGTGGAGGTCATGAGGCCACTGTATCGACGTGACCACCCGCCCAAGAGGGATTCCGCGGGCCCGGACTCAGTCCGGCAGCATCGGCGCGTCGTCGCCGTGATTGCGGTGCAGCAGGCGACCACGGGTCACCGCGTCACGCCCGAAACGGGTCCGTAGATCGTCGACGGTGATATCCAGTTCAGCACCGTGGTCATCGCTGAATGGCAGGACGAGCTGGACCGCGTCGTGCCCGCACAGATTGGTGAGCGACAGCCCTATCAGCGTGCAGCCGCGCTCCCGGATCAGCGGCCGCGCCTCGTCGAACAACCCGCGTGCGACGGCCAGGATGACCGCCGTCGACTCGGTCGGCTCGCCGATCGAGCGGGAGCGCGTCACCCGCTCGAAGTCGTGGAACCGCAGTCGCAACACCACGGTCCGGCACAGGCGGTGTGCGCCGCGCAGCCGCTTGCCCAAGCCGTCGACGATGGCGATCAGCGTCTCCTCGACGTCGGACTCCGGTTTGATCCGGCGACCCAGCGCACGCTGGGCTCCGATCGACTTGCGACGCCGGCCGGTCTCCACGCGGCGCGGGTCGCGCGCCATGGACAGGGCGTACAGATGACGCCCGGTGCCTCGGCCCAAGAGCCGCCCGAGGTTCTCCTCACCGAGGGCCGCCAGGTCGCCGACCTTCTCGATCCCAGCGTCGGCCAACCGCGCCTCTGTCTTCACCCCGACGCCCCACAGGCGGCGCACCGGTAGCGGGTGAAGGAACTCCAACTCACCGCCGGGCGGTACGACGAGCAACCCGTCGGGCTTGCCCACCGCACTGGCCACCTTCGCGAGGAATTTGCTGCGCGCCGCGCCGACGGTGATCGGCAGGCCCACTTCGTCACGGACCCGCTGACGCAGCCGCGCCGCAATCTGTTCCGGAGTCCCGCTGATGCGCCACAGGCCGCCGACGTCGAGGAACGCCTCGTCGACCGAGATGCCCTCGACCAGGGGGGTCGTGTCGTGAAAGACGTCGAACACGGCACGGCTCGCCTCGCTGTAGGCGGAGAATCGCGGCGACACGACGACGGCGGACCCGCGGCACAGGGCGCGCGCATCGCGGCCGGGCATCGGGGTGTGCACGCCCATCGCCTTGGCCTCGTAGCTCGCCGCCAGCACGACACCCCCGCCGACAAGGACGGGCCGTCCGCGCAGCGCAGGGTCGTCACGCTGCTCCACCGAGGCGTAGAAGGAGTCCAGGTCGGCGTGCAGGATCGACGCTTCCACACGCCCGCCCGAGCTGACCATGGGACCGATGGTGCCACCGGCCTCGGACACTGCTGAGAAAGCTCCCCTGGCGACTCACCGAGGGGAATCGTCCCCCGAGAGGTCCTCAGGGGAGGTTCTTCAGCTGCCGACTATTGCCCGCGCGTAGTGGAGGTTCTGGGCGATGAGCTCGTCGGCACTCAGTTCACCGTCGTCGCGGTACCAGGTGGAGACGCCGACGCACATCGTTGCGATCGCCCGACCTGCTCCCTTAGGGGAATCTGTCGTGAAGTCGCCGCCGGCGACACCGGCGACGATGATGTCGTCGAGCATGCGCTGCACGTCGTCGCGGTAGCCGACGTAGGTGGCCCGGTAGTCGTCGTCGATACTGCGGATCTCCGAGGAGCCGATGAACGCCTGTTCCTGACGGAACATGTGGAAGCGCAGCAGCGATTCCACGATCGCATCGAACCGGTCGACGGGGTCGGGGCCCGCCTCCGCGACGGCTTGCCGGCACCGCTGCTGCAGGTCGAGCATGGTCAGTTCCAGCAAGCCCTGGAGCAATGACTGCTTGGACGGGTAGTGGTGGTAAAGCCCGGGGACCGACAGCTGCGCACGGGCGGCGATGTCACGCACGGACGTGCCGTGGTAGCCGTGCTCGGCGAAGGCGCCCAGCGCCGCCGCGAGCGGGACGGGAAGCGACGGCGGTCCGTACTCCCGCCAGCGGCCGCGCACCAGGTCACTCACCGAGCAGCAGGCCGGTGCAGGCGTCGACCAGCTCGCCACGCGGAAGCTGCACACAGTCGTCGAGCCACGCGGACAGCAGGTTGCCCAGCCCACCGACCCGGTAGTAGGCGGCGGCGACATCGGCTTCGGTCGGCTCGTGGTGGGCCCCCGCCGTCGTCTCCACCGTCAGCGCGGCGAGACTGCGCGTTGCCTCCATCCGGCGGGTCGCCAGCGTCGTCGAGAGCAGCTTCGGCGAGAACATCAACCGCCCCTTGCGGCGGTCGTCGTCGATGACCCGCACGATCGCCTCGACGGCCCCGCGTGCGCGCGCGCGGATGTCGGTGCCGCGCCCGAAGGCATCACTGGCAGCGCCGCTGATCTCGTCGACGACGCGGTCGTAGGCCGCGGCGACGAGGTCGTCGGCCGAATCGAAACTCTCGTAGAAGTAGCGCGCGGTCAGCTTCGCCTCTCGGCACACGCCGCGCACGGTGAGCGCGCCGCCGTCGTCGGACCCGAGCACCTCCAGCGCGGCGTCCATCAGCTGCTCACGACGGCGGGCGATGCGTTCGTCGCCCTGCTCACCGGCATACGTGCGCAAGGCGGTCGCCGACTGGGATGCCATGTCCCCATTGTGTCATCGACGGCGCTGCAAGAGGCACGCTGGCCAGGGCTGGGCGCGGCGAAGTAAACTGAGAACACTCGTTGTCACTAGATTTCCGCCTTGTTGGTGGGACAATCGGGGACAGCACCGAGGGAGCACGAATGACTGCAACGACGCATGTTCCGGCCGACCAGCGCCCAGCGCGGATGTCCCGAGAGGAGATGGACGCGCTCAAGTCGCCAGACGTCAACCTCTACATCGCCGCCCTGCTCGCCGGACCCGCCAACGTCATCATGCAGATGGCCAACACCCCGGTCGGGCGCGGCGTCGTGGAGAGCCGGGTGGAATCGGGCAGTCTCCTCAAGCACCCCGTCAAGCGGACCAGGACCACGCTGACATACCTGGCCGTCGCAGCCCTGGGCACCGCGTCGGACCGCAAGATGTACCGCGAGGCGGTCAACTCCGCACACCGCCAGGTCCACTCCAACAACGAGTCCCCGGTGAAGTACAACGCCATGGACCCGAAGCTGCAGATGTGGGTGGCGGCCTGCCTGTACCGCGGCTGGGAGGACATCACTCGCCTGTACGGGCGGCCCGGCGAGGTCAACGAACAGGCCTACCGCCAGGGCGCCGTCATGGGGACGACGCTGCAGATGCCCTACGAGATGTGGCCGGCCACGCGGGAGGACTTCCAGCGCTACTGGGATGAGACGGTCGAGTCGATCACCGAGGTCGATCCGGGCATCCGCGAGTACTTGGCCAAGCTGATGCGCCTGCGCTTCCTCGGGCCGTATTCCGGGCGGGCCTTCACCTGGGTCAGCGAAGCGCTCACGCTGGGCTACCTCCCCGAGGAGTTCCGCGACAAGCTCGAGTGGTACCCGAGCCCCAAACAGGAACGCTTCTTCGAGGCCAACAACGCAGTGCTGCGCATCGCGAGCCGGGTCACTCCGCAGGCCATCCAGGTGCTGCCGTTCAAACTCCTGATCGCCGACGTCCGGTGGCGCAACCGCACCGGCCGACCCCTGATCTAGGCGATCCCGGCCGGCCCTAGCCGATCTCCTTCAGCGCGCCACGGTCCAGCGCCGCGACGTCGGTGTGTCCCGACAGCCCCAGCGTGAGGTCGAGCTCGGCGGCGATGTTGGTGAGCACCTCGCGCACCCCCGTCTCCCCGGCGACGGCCAGCCCGTACATGTGCGCCCGGCCGATGCACGCCGCGTCTGCCCCCAACGCCAGCGCCTTGAACACGTCGGACCCGGTGTGGATGCCCGAGTCGACGAGGATCTTGGTGCGCCCGCCAACCGCATCGACCACGTCGACGAGGGCGTCGATCGAGCCGATAGCGCCGTCGACCTGCCGCCCGCCGTGGTTGGACACGATGATCCCGTCGACGCCGATGTCGACCGCGTGCCGCGCGTCGTCGGGGTGCAAGACACCCTTCAACACGATCGGCAGGGGCGTCCGGGCGCGCAGGCCCTCGATGTCGGACCACGACAGGCTGGGCCGCGAATAGATCTCCAAGAACGTCTCGACGGCCGCGCGCGGGTGCTTGTCGACCAGGTTGCGCCACCAGTTGCCCGGCGCGTTGCGCGCGATGGACGCCAGCGTCTTGATCGCCCCGACGGACGGCTTGGGTGAC
>CAZVVS010000093.1:0-14446 GCA_964630585.1 uncultured Gordonia sp. | reverse complement strand
AGCTCGATCGACGGCGTCGCCAACACCGGCTCTCAGCGCGCCCAGGATCTCGACGCCAAGTTGTGGGCGCTCCGACGGATGCACGGCCCGCGCATCGTCACGTTCGCCACGGCGACACCCGTGGCGAACTCGATGGCCGAACTGTGGGTCATGCAGAGCTACTTACACCCCGACCTACTGGCCAGCGTCGACCTTCGAGCCTTCGACGCGTGGGCCGCCACTTTCGGGCGCACCCACACCGCGCTCGAACTCGCACCAGACGGCGCTTCGTACCGGATGCAGACCCGCTTCGCCCGGTTTCAGAACGTCCCGGAGCTTCTGATGCTCTACCGGCAGGTCGCCGATGTCCGGACCAACGACGACCTCGACCTCCCCGTGCCGACGCTCGTAGGGGGCCAGGCCGAGACGATCGTCGTCGAACCAACGGACGCCCTCGTCGACTACGTCAGCGATCTCGCCTCGCGGGCAGAGGCCATCCGCAGCCGAGCCGTTGACCCGAGCGAGGACAACATGCTCAAGGTCACTGGCGACGGCCGGCGCGCCGCCCTCGACCTCCGACTCGTTGGCGAACACGCTCCGACCGACGGAGGGAAGCTCGCTGCTGCCGCGCAGCGGATCGCCGCCGTTCACCATGCCACCCGCGACCTCCGCTACAGCGACGAGCACGGCCAGCTCACGCTCCGACCGGGTGCGCTCCAACTCGTGTTCTGCGACGTGTCCACCCCGGCGGGTGCAGGGTGGAACGCCTACGACGAAGTCCGCGACCTCCTGGTCCGTCGAGGTGTCGACGCCGGGTCGATCCGGTACATGCAGGATGCCAAGAGCGACCTGGCCAAGGCCAAGCTCTTCGCCGCCTGCCGTGACGGCACCGTCTCGGTGCTCGTCGGTTCCACAGAAACCATGGGTGTCGGCACCAATGTCCAGGCGCGGGCCGTCGCCATGCATCACCTGGATGCGCCGTGGCGACCTGCCGACATCGAGCAGCGCGACGGGCGCATCCTCCGCGTGCTGCGCTACGTCACCGAGGGCAGCTTCGACACCTACATGTGGCAGACGCTCGAGAGGAAGGCAGCGTTCATCGCCCAGGTGACCCGCGGCGACATGCCTGACCGCGACGTGGACGACATCGGCGATCAGGCGCTCTCGTTTGCCGAGGTCAAGGCGCTGGCCACCGGTGACCCCCTCGTTCTAGAGAAGGCGTCGATCGATGCAGATGTCGCTCGCCTCGCTCGACTCGAACGGGCCCACCATGACGACCAGCACCGCCTTCGTCGAACGCTCGACGCCGCGACTCATCGAGCAGAGAAGGCCGAGCATCGTGCGGCGGGCCTCGAAGGTGTCGTCGGGCGGGTGATCGACACCCGTGGCGATCGGTTCGCCATGACCATCGACGGTCGTACGCACACGAAACGAGTCGACGCAGGCGAGCACCTCCAGCGTCTTCTTCAGCAGCGACTCGACCAGACGCCACCCGAGACCAGTGGGTCCTCCAGCCAGATCGGCACGCTCGGCGGGCTCGCCGTCCAGGCCCAGGCGATCACCACCGTTGAGGACGAGGTGCGGGTCACCATCCTCGACGCCCATATAGACGCACGCTTCGTCGCCAACGACCTAAGCCGCAGCGACGCGTCCAGCCTCATCACCCGACTCGAACGCCGCCTCCACCAGCTTCCTGACACGATCGCCTCGCTAAAGGAGGAAGCCACCGCGGCGCGGACCGAAGCCGAACGAGCGGCAGCCCGCATCGGCGCGCCATGGGGCCGATCCGACGAGTTCGCTCGGTTGTGCCGCCGCCAGCACGAAATTGATGAACAGCTTGCGGCGAGCACAGAGCCGCAACTGGACCAATCGGCGCCAATCTCGGCGAACCGGCTGTCCCCGAGCCCATCGCCCCCAGCATCGGATTCAGGACCCAGAACACGTCGCACCTCGACGCCAGACGGCCCTGCGTGGGATCGGATGGAGGACCGCTTCCGCTCCCTCGAGAACCGGTCAAAGGTGAGTCGGCATGAGCGGGGCCTATGAAACCTCCAGCGGGTGTCCCGACCGGAGCGGGGTCGAGTCCGTTGGGTCCCTTGCTGCGCGATCAGGTGTCGGGTCAGACTGCGTCTCATGCCCTCTCTGTCTGTCGAACACAAGGCGGCGCTTGCCGAGGGCCGTCAGCAGTCACGCTCGGTTCGCCGCTACCTCGAAGCGTTGGAGACGGTGAAGCCCAAGCGCGGTCGAAGGCGCACTCCGGACTCAATCAGGAAGAGACTCAGTGCCATCGAGACGTCGCTTGACGAGGCGGCGCCGCTCAATCGCTTGCAAATGATTCAAGAGCGCATGGATCTAAGCACCGAGTTGGCCCACAGCGAAGACGCACTGGACCTGACAGCAGTCGAGGAGGCCTTCGTCGAAGCCGCCGCGGGCTACGCCGAACGCAAGGGAATCAGCTACGCCGCCCGGCGGGAGTTTGGCGTGCCGGCCGAGTTGCTTAGCCGAGCCGGGATCAGCCGCAACTCCCGCCGAGGGAGCGAATCCGCCGGCTGATCGTCGTCAGACTCGGATCATTCAGCCGTCCTCAGAACATCTCTTGACATTCAATGAGGTTTCAGCTCATCCTAATCTCCATGAGCGACTGGCTTAACACCGCTGGAGCGGCGGCCCGGTGCGGCGGAATCACCGTTCGGACGCTCTACCGGCTCATTAACGACGGCGAGTTGCCGGCATACCAAGTTGGCCGGGTCTACCGACTGCGGCGCGTCGACGTCGAGGAGTTTCTCGAAGGCCGACGAGTCAAGCCTGGCGATCTGGATCACTTGGTCGGTCCGGCAGCGTGATGGGCCCGCCGCCAGTCGAACAGCCGTGCCTGTCACACCTCCCGAGTAGGGTCAGATCAGGCACGGGTTCGGGGGTTAGGAGAAGATGCAGGAAGATGCGGAGGTACTGACAGCCGACGAAGCCGCGCATCTCCTTCGTGTGAGCACCAAGACCGTCCTGACGCTCGCCCGCGAGGGTGTCCTTCCTGGTGAGAAGGTCGGGCGCGCCTGGCGCTTCGTACGTGCCGATCTTCTCGAGCACCTACGAGGTGGAAACCGCAGGAAGGCCGCATCGTGATGACGGCCTCGTCCGCGCTTCAGGCCCCGCCAGGCCTCCAGGCCGGCACGGTGGAGCCTCGCCGCTTCCGGCCGCGGGTCAGCCTCGGCTACCACCAGATGCTCGTTGCTCTCGTCCAGGATCTCCAGGGTCGCGAGTTCGCCGAGCGTGTCGAGCGCATTCGCGCTTCCATCGACACCGCCGAGGCGCACCGTCTGCAACTCGGAGGGCTCGGCGTTGGGGCTGACGATCTCCACCCCACTGTGTTCTACGTCGCGACTCTGCGGCTGTTGCGCGACCTCGTTCTCCAAGGATGGACCGCAGGCGCCGACGACGACGGCATCTACATCCTTCCTCCGATACTCACGGCGGCCGGCGACGACCCGTCCGATACGAAGTCGGAACTGCGAAATTCGTTCAAGTTTGCGCTCGCGGACCAGTTGCTGTCGGACTCGGTCACCGCCTTCATCGCGCGGATGGAGAAACAAGGCGTCGGGAGGCTCTTTGCCGACGGGCCGGAGCTTGCCAGCCGGCTCGCTGGGATCGCTGCCGAGGATGACGTCAGTTCGGCCATCCGGCCGATGCTTCAGCTTGTCACTACCGACGAACGGGACATCGAGACCGGACTGAAGCTCCAGGACATCTGGCGGTACGCCCGGTTGCAGTGGTCGATCCCATACCAGCAGACCCCGGGTCGCAACCTCCACTACCTGATCCGCGATGACGCCGGACCGGGCCGACCCGTCATCGGCATCGCCGCGCTTGGCAACGCCATCCTCGGGCTTTCGCAGCGCGACGACGCCCTCGGCTGGTCCAGCGCGTCGCTCGCCCGCCGGCTGCAGTCGGCGACGAGCGCAGAGCGACGGAAGCTGGCCCGCCACCTCGTCGACTTCATGTCTGCCGAGCGCGACCGCGTCTACTCCGCCGACCTCGGCATTCGCCGGCTGCACCCCGAGACAGCAGTCGCCCGCCTGCTGGACACCGAGCGGCTAGCCGACTCAGCGCGTCGCGCTGACCTGCAGCGCGCCGGTGACGACCGCACGGCGGAGTACAACCTGATCCGAGACGCACACGACCTCGTTGAGCATGGCCGTGCCGACGACGTCAACTGGGTCGCTGTCGCCAAGACGCAGTTGTACCGACGCAAGCGCGCCGCCAACCTGGCGGACACCATCCGCACCCTCGCAGTGTTCGAGCAGGCGGGCGTCTACGACCACCCCGACCGTCTACTGGAGCTCATCAGAACCGAGGACGGTCACCGCGCTGTCGAGACAACAATGCGACGGATCAAGCAGCAGGCAGTTGCCGAGAACGTGATGGAGATCATCACCTGTGGGGCAGTCGCCCCGTACAACCAGATCCTCGGCGGCAAGCTCGTCGCGATGCTGATGGCTGGGCCGCAGGTCGTTCGCGATGTCAAGGCTCGCTACAACGACAAGGTCAGCCTCATCGCCTCTGGTATGGCTGGCCGGCCCATTCGGCGCCAACCGGCTCTCTCCGTTCTGACCACCTCCAGCCTCTACGCCCTGGGGAGCGCGCAGTACAACCGCGTGCGCATCCCGGGCGACATCGTGGGCGGTTCTGGTGAGATCCGCTACGAGCGCGTCGGCACCACCGACAGCTTCGGAACCGTCCAGTTCGCTTCGGACACGATCGACAGCTTGCACGCCGTCGCGCGGCTCGCCAACAGCAAGCAGCGGCTCGTGAACAACCTGTTCGGTGAAGGCATGAGCCCGAAGCTTCGTTCGCTGCGCATGGGGCTGGACGGGCTCGGCTTGCGCCCCGACGAGTACCTTCGCCATCACTCGCCTCGTCTGCTCTACGCCGTTCCTCTGGCTACCAACGCCCATGATGTGCTGCTCGGTCTCAGTCGACGCCCCAAGTACATCCTGCCGGCCAAGGGTGGTGCGGCCGCCACTGACCGCATCGCGTCGCATTGGTACCAACGATGGGCGAAAGCCCGGCTCGCTCGTCCCGACTCCCTGCCACGACTCCGCGAGTCCCGAAGGGAGGAACATCTTCTGAGCCGGGTTGCTTCCGACCTCGGGGCATCGGCATACGCAACTCACCGATCGCCAGAGCCGATCGCCGTCACTGACCTGCGGGTGCAGAACAGCAACGGTCCAATTTCCTTTGTCGAGAAGCTGTACCGCAACGCGAACAGCTACGCCGATCGACTCACTCTTGAGGAACTCGACTGGATCCACGTCGACCTCGGTCTTGACGACTATGTCCTTCGGTGCGCCAAGGAGGGCCGGCAGGTCGTGATCACTGGCAACCCCGGCGACGGCAAGACGTTCGTCATCGAGCGACTGCGGGAGGCGCTGGTCTCCACACACAACGCGGTCGTCATTACGGACGCGAACGCCTGCACCGACGCCGAGATCCTCAGTTCGTGGCGCTCATGCGACGCCAACGACCGCGCCTTCATCCTCGCCATCAACGAGTGGCCGCTCTTCGAGTTGCGCCGGCTGGCGCGCGACGAGGGGTTCGAGCCCGTCGATGAAGCAGTGCGCCAGGTGCGGGCGGCCGTCTACTTCGGTGACCCGCCGGCGCCTCCGCAGGGACGCGTTGCCGTGATCGACCTGAACCTCCGGAACGTCCTCGCCAAGCGAGTGGTCATCGCGGCGCTCGACGGCCTCACGGACGATCGTTTCGTCTCTGACCTCGGTGAGGCGGACCCCGCCAGAGCCAACGTCGCCCGGCTGCGGTCCGACCGAGTCAAGGCCCGCCTCGCGTCGCTGCTCGAGCAGTCGTCACGTCGCGGGGAGCACACGACGATGCGGCAACTGATGGGCTTCCTCGCCTACATCATCACCGGGGGCACCGACGCCTCAGAGCGGATCATGAGCCAAGGCGACGGCCGTTTCTTCTTTGCCAACCTCGTCTTCGAGGGCGGGATCGGGCCCCTCTTCGATCTCGTGGGACGATCGCTCGACCCGGCAACTGTCACGCATCCCGACATCGACGAGGACCTCTGGCGCGGTACCACCGACCCGAATGACTGGCTCGATCCGACCGACGTGCCGCTTGCGCCTGCCTCGTGTGCCGAGGAGGACCGCGAGCGTTGCTTCCGCGTCGCGAAACGCCGGTTCTACTTCGAGCATGCACGGGGCGACGATCTGCTTCGCTACCTCCCGTCCGACGAAGCCGAGTTCGACCGCGTTCTCAGCGAGGGCCTTGAAGGGGACCCACAACTCGTTCGCGAGATGGTGCTCGCCGTCAATCGGTTCTTCGAGCCCGACTGCTCTCAGGACGACGACGACCAACTCACGCTCTGGCAGAGTCACCGTTACGACGTTCGCGCACCGACCGCGTTTGTCGCCCTCTACACGCAGCCGGCTGATGCGATCGCCGCGGAGGGCCCGCAGCTTGCGGATTGGGTGGAGGCTTGGCTTCCCCCGGACATGCGCCGCGTCGGCCAGTTCTCCATGACCGCGGCTGACACGCACGGGGATCCGAGCCGCTTGATGATCGACCGCGAGGTCTATCTGACACTTCGCGAAGCAGCGGTGGGTCTTGGCCGCTCGACGTGGTCTCGTAGCGTGGCCCGCAAGGTCACGCGCTTCGTCGACGAGTTGCATCGACACTTCCACGATCCTCGTTCGCTCTCCGATCTGGAGATCCGCAATGTCGACACCAACCTGCGCGCCAAGGTGCAGGTCCGTCGCGAGCCTCGAAAGTACGAGTTGTGACCGACGTCGAGAGCGAGATCGAGACCCCGAAGGACCTGCTACGGCGGGTCTATGACGAAGAGTTTGGCTTCATTCCCACCAACGCATCGATGAAGCCGGTCCACGTCGCCAACGGGTTGGCGCGCCGCGTGCTCGGCACGCAGACCGACTTCGCACCGCTCGCGCGGTTGTTGCGTCAATACGTCGACAACCAGAAGGGTGGCTTCAAAGAGGAGCGCAACCCCAACACCGCCATCATCTCCGACTACGGCGACCGCTTTGCCGACCGGTTCGACAACCCGCCGACCGAGGAGGCGATGACCCGCTTCCGCTCGCTGGCGAAGGACACGTTGGGCGCCGACGACGCCGTGTTCCCAACGCTCGCATCCTTCACGCTCTCGCACGCTCGGATGGTCACCAATGACATCTCCGACAACGGGTGCGGCGACTTCTTGGCGTCATTCCTCGCGGCCGGTTCGCCGACTCGTCCGGATACCGCCGCCGCGCTGCTCCGGGACTTGCTGTCAACCGACACCGACCCGTGGACAACCATCGGCTGGCCACTGCTCGACATTGGCGAGGAGCACGAAGCAACGCTTGGAGCGACGGCGCAGTTGCGTGCCGACCGGAGCGCCGCACTCCTCGCGACCGACTCGAAGGGCCGCTTCGCTTCGCCGACGCTCCATGTTCTCCGGGACCGATACGACCAACTCGCCAACTACGAAGCGGCGCACGGCTCGAAGCTCACGACGTTGCGCCGCCTTGTGCTTTTCGGCGTCTTCGCCACGCACGTCCACATCATCCGGCGCTGCCACGACGTCGTTGCGGATGGGCCACAGCCACCGCTCCTACTGGATCTCTTCGATGGCCACCGGCGCTCACTACGCGAAGCCTCGGCAGCGACACTCCAGGCGGGGTTCCGTGCTGTCGAGCAACTCGTGGTCGAACGCATCCGCCAGCACATCACTGCGGTGTGCGGCGACGACCCTCGTGCGTACGTGTCATCGCTGCCGCAGTCTGATCAGTGGGACGCGCTGAAGCAGGAGTTCGAGACGCAGTCGGACGGTGGCGAGGCCGTTGACGCCCTGGCCGAGTCGTTCTGGAAGGTTGGCTACTCGCGGGTCGGGCCCAAGGAGGTTCAGGGCTTTCCATGGAACACGCTCCTCGCGCTGGGACGGCGTGCGGGCTACCTCTTGCCCTACGACAACCGAGGTCGCGGCGGCAAGGAGCACAAGCGCTATGGCGCGAACGCTGAGTTCGCGGAGTTGCTCGTCGCATCGACCGTCACGCCGGGCGATCCCGTCGACTTCGATGACTTCCTCGACCGCCTTCGGGAGTCTTTTGGAATCGTTGTCGGGCGCACTGTCGACTTCGACATCATCCGGCACAACGACCTCAGCCCGGGTGGCGCGGTGCGCCGCTCCGTCTCAGTCATCGAAACCGATCTGCGCGCCAATCTGCACGCCTTCCGCGATCTCATCATCGACATTGGCTTCGCTAAGTCCTACGCCGACGGCCGGACCGTCGTGACCACAGACGAGACGGCGACATGACCCCCTCACCGCCCATGGACGCCAGCCAGTTGGTCGCCCAGTTGCTCGGCGAGGCTCTCCGTGAGGCGCAAGGTCAGCCAGGCGTCCTCGTCCGCGACGTTCCCCACCTCCACCCTGACGCGGTCATGCCGGAACTGGCCGGCCTCCTCGAGCAGGACATCGACCTGCGCATCGCGTACCTCGACTCGACGGCCGCCGCGAGTGCGACCGCCGCCGGCGTCCAGGACGACATCTTCAGCGTCAAGGTCGAGCAGGCCGAGGTCTGGCGCAACATGCGCGGCCTCGAAGCGCTGGTAGTTGTAATCACAGAGCTGGATGCCGCCAAGCTGACCTCCCTAGAGGACTTCGCCCCCGTTGGGCCGGCTCAGCTTCGTCGCTTTCTTGTCGAGCGTGCCGTGATCAGGTTCAGCGAGCCAAACGACGTACTTCCCCGGTGGTGGCTGCTGATCGGCGCCGATGAGCAGATCTCGTTCTCCGACCTCGTCGACTATTACCTCACCCTGCGAGACCTCGAAGGAGCGACCCTGCGTGATCAGGCTGCTCTGCAGATCAACCGTCTCGGGCTCTTGCCAGACCCGGCGTTCTTTGACGGACCAAGTGAGAAGCAACTGCGGAAGCGCCTCGACGACAATCGCAACATCGCTCTTCGCCTCGCCAACTTCAGCGAGGAGGACCGGCAGAAGGTCGACAAGGCGCTGGTCGCCGAAACGGACGCCGATCGGCGCGCTGAGCTTCGCCAGCGCCTCCGCGACCTCCAGGACTACAGACGAGGCGGGCAGCTGGCTCTCACCGCGGCAGATGCCCGGCAGCTGCTTAGCATCAGGAGCGCCCGGCCTAAGCCAGCAAAGCCGGATGATCCAGACGTTGAGCCACCGCCCCCGCCGCCACCGCCGCGCACTCTGACGGCGCTTGCCGTCGAAAACCTGCTGCGCGACGACGACACCGACGACGACGACTCCACCGACAGCAGCCTCGATACCGCGGTGACAGAGTTGCGCGAGCAACTGCGTGACATCGACGATTCAACCGTTCGGCCCGAGCCGGTCAGCGTCACGTTGCCCAGCGGCTTTCAGGTCGACGACGTGGTTTCGACGGATGTCGTCAACATGGTGAACCGGCTCGTCGGTGAAGGTCTCTACGGCGGTTTCGTGAAGTCGATAGGCGATGACGTCGGTGCCATGGTGCGCGGGTTTCAGCAGTCCGCCGAGGTGGTCCGCCATTTCGAGCGCGCCAGCGTCGACGAGTTCCTCGATGCGTTTGCACCCTCGTCGCCCGCCGCCGCCAGCATCAGGGACGCATTCGCCGCGTACGACGACGCGCGGAACGCGCTGCTGCCACATCTCGGCGAGCTCTGTGTGGCTCCACTGCTCGTCGCGACCGCACCAGCCACGCGTGTGCTGGTCACACCAGTCATCGATACCTACCGCAACCTGATCACCGAGGTCGCCACCGGGTACTCGGCCTTGCATGCGGAGTTCGGGGACGACGCCCGTGCCCTGATCGAGTTGCTGATGCTCGTCGATGCCGTGTTCCTCGACAACGACTCTTCACTCGTCGCGCTGCTGAGTCCGTTGCATCCGATGTTGCTCTGGCACTATGCCGAGTACGCACGGGTGATCCAGGACCAGAAAGTCCTCCTTGACGCTCGGGACCGGGAGCTCGTTCGCTCCGAGTTCCAGAGCGGGGGAGTTCCGTTCTTCTTCTCGTCGCTTGGCATCCCGCGGACGATCTCCGAATCGGCACCGACGAGCCTGCCGTTTTCTGGGCGCTTCGGCGGCTTGCCGCACTTCAGTATCCAGGCGGGCGCTCGCGACGCCAAGGACGGAGTCCGTCCTGTGCGGCGGCTCATCGAGTCATTCGTCGCCCTCCACCCCGCTGCGGCCGAGGGCTTTCGCCTGGCGCTTCTCGAGCCAGCGGACGCCGGCGTCTTGCTCTCGATGTGTTGTGATCTGGCGGATTCTGGAACATTGCGCGGCGTTCACGTCACCGTGTTGCGTCGCGGCTCTGCCGTTGGTGCCGAGCTGAACCTTTCCGGTGACGAGGAGCGGCGGATCCAACAGCGTTTCGGGAGTCACGTCGAACGCCGCTTCACCTTCGAGACGCGTCGAGTGGCGCCGACCTCGGTAGGCCCGCCTGAAGGGCTGACGCCACACCTGTTCGTTGCGTTCGATCAGACGGACCGCCAGACCGCCGATGCCGGGGCGCCGCTCCAGACGGTTCAGCCACTTGCCAACCGGCGGCGCCTCGTCTACCGGATCGCGACACACAACCTCGACTTGGAGCCTGCGCTCGGCGGCATTCTCGCCGAGTACAGCTCGATGGCGAAGTTGGCCGTCGGAACCCAGGTCAACTCGTACGCCACAGTGCACCAGAACGCGAACCTCGAGGAGCGCTTCAAGCAAGCTGCCCAGGATTCACCGTGGTACGCCATCGCCGACGGGCACGTCGATCGCGACTTGAAGCTCAATGCCCTGCGTGTACTTACTGATCGCGAGGGCACCCGCGATGTTGCAGCGTTCACTCGCTCGCCCGCTGCCTTCCGCCGCAGCCTGCGTGATGTCGTCCGTCAGTTCAACACCTCGGTCACTGACGACAAGCTCGACGCGTTACTCGACGAACTCAGCGACCTGCTCGACGCCGGACTCCTGTCGCTACGACCCGGCCGCTCCGGTGAGACCGTCCAGTCCCACGTGCGCGGACTGTTGGGCTTGCTTGTCGCAGTCCAAGCGCTCCGCGACCTGACCCCTGCAGGTCACGACCGCATCATTCTGAGCCTCGACAGTGACCAGGCGCGCCGCTGGCTCCATCTCGCTGACGATCCCCACCGCGCCGACCTACTGGTCATCGACGGCGCGGACGATCGATTCACCGTCACCGTCGTCGAGGTCAAAACGCGGCAGGACACGACGGCCGAGTACACGATCACGGGCGGGAAGGTGTCAGGACCGGCGATCAATCAACTCCTGTCGACGCATGGTCTGCTGCGTCAAGTGTTCGACTCGGGCTACCCCGAACTGCTCGTCACGCCGTCCCGGCGCGAGATCCTGCGCGATCACCTGTACAGGGAGCTGTCCAAGTCCGGCTTCGACGGCGCGTCGAAGCAGCGATGGGCAAAGCGATCCGAAGAACTCTTCGACGGCGCGCCAGACATTGACCTGCGATGCGCGCTCATCGAGATTCACCTCGGTTTGGCGCCGGCGAGTCTTGCTCCAAGCCGCGAGGTTCAAGCCGGCGACGATGACCAACTCGTGCCGGTTGCCATCTTGGACCTCAACGAAGACGGCGTCCCGATCTTGGAAGAGGCCCTTGCTCCTACTGAACCGTCGGAGGAGCCGGGTCCCCCCGAGCAGGATCCGGGCGGCGGCGGCGCGCCGCCCGACGACAGCGGCCCTGAACCGCCTGTCAGTCCCGGCGGCGGCTCGACGACGGCCACGTCAGTAGAGCCCGAGGCTGAGGGCGTCGAGCCGCCCGCTCGACCTCGGGTGATGCTCGGGCACGGCAGTGCGAAGTCCGGACCGCAGCGCGAAGTGTGGTTCGACCCGCAGAACCCGGACCAGTCGCTGAACAACCCGCATATCTCTATTTCGGGTGAGACCGGTAGTGGCAAGACACAGGCGACCAAAGCTCTGCTTCACGACCTGCTCCCTCAGGGCTTGCCCGCCCTCATCCTCGACTTCAAAGACGACTACTCCAAGAGCGATTACGCAGCGACAGAAGGGTTCACCGTCCACGACGCCAACTTCGGCAGCCTGCCGTTCAACCCGATGGTGCCGCCTGTCGACCCCGAGAGTGGCCGGGCAAACCCGATGGGTCACGTCCACGAGTTGGCCAACATGATCCAGCGCATCTACAAGCTCGGGGACCAGCAAGCGTTCACGCTCCGAGAGGCGATGAAGGAGACCTACTCCATCGCCGGGGTGGGCGAGCGACCGTTCATCCCGGTGGAAGGCCAGGAGTACCTGCCCTTCGAGGCGATCCGCGACGTGCTCATCCGCGAGGAGGCCACTTCGCTGCTGGGCCGGCTCTCACCGATCTTCGACCTCGGGTTGTTCAGCCGAGGCGACGACACGACCAGCCTCAACGAGTTGCTCTCGACCCCGACGGTGATTCGGTTGAGCCAGCTACCTGGCGACCAGGTGAAGAATGCCGTTGCGGAGTTCTTCCTCATGGCCCTGTACAGCTTCTTGATCCGTCGAGAGCATCCACACCGCCTCGAACGGGTCTTGGTTCTGGACGAGGCGTGGCGGCTCGTGCAGTCACCCTTCCTCGAACCCCTGATGCGGGAGGGACGAGCCTTCGGGCTCGGCGTGATTCTGGCGACGCAGTTCCCGAAGGACCTCCCGGATCAGGTCGCAGGCTCGACGGGTACTCGCCTCTTCTTCAACCAGACGAAAGCAGAACAGATCCGCGAGATCCAGCGCACCCTCGTCGGAAAGACCTCAGGCACCGAGGCCGACCATCTCGGCAACCTCGTCCGCGGTCTCGCGCCGATGGAATGCTTGCTCCAGAATCTCCACTACCGACCGTGGGTAAGGCTCCGCGCCATCCCCTACTTCTCCCTTGTTGCCGATCAGGCTCCGGACAACCGGGAGGCGTAGCTGAGGGACGCCGGGGCGCCGAAGGTCAAGGACCGCACCGCGTCGGTGCGCTTGGTCTCCTCGGCGGCCAGCTTCGTGGCGAGAACGTTCGGCCTCGGCCCGATCGGTGCCGGCCGGATGCCACCGGCGGCGCTCTTTGCCGGTGACCGGGGTCGCGGCCCTCGTAGATCACTGCGTAGAAGCGACCGCGCCGTTGTGCCACGTATCCGTTCATGTTCCTCCTTGAAGGGGTGGATCCCGACGATCGGGACCCGGAGGAACAATCGGTAGAACCCCTCGTCAACGTGGGGCCGAGGCGGGTCGAGGCAGAGCGGATCTCCCGGAGCGCGGCGGTCTTGCGCCGGTCGACGGACTCGGTGGAACGAACCCGGTGATCCCTCGAGGGGACGGAGAATCGACCCGAGCGTGGACCGACCCTGATGCGCCCGGAGCTCGAAGACGTGCTCGACTCCCTGTGGGATGAATGACGGAGGAGACTCGGAGCCATGGCCAACGACGATCAGCGTGCAGCGTGGGATGGACCGGGCGGTGATCGGTGGGCGCTCGACGCCGATCGCTATGACCGCATGAGCGCGGCGTTCCTGGACCTGATCGTGCGGGAGGTCGATCTTCAGCCCGGCGAGCACGTCCTCGACGTGGGTTGCGGTGCCGGTGCACTCAGCCTTGCCGCCGCAGACCTCGTCGGTGACGCCGGGAGCGTGACTGGTGTGGACATCTCCGCCCCGCTGCTGACCGTGGCGAGATACGCCCGGGTGCCGGCGTTGTGGCCCTCTTGCAGGCCGACGCCCAGACGCACGACTTCGGGGACTTCCGGGTCGACGCCGTCGTGAGTCGGTTCGGGGTCATGTTCTTCGACGACCCTGCCGCGGCGTTCCTCAACCTGGCCGGTTCGCTGCGGCCAGGGGGACGGATCGTCTTCGCCTGCTGGCGGGACCTCATCGAGAACGAATGGATCATGGTTCCCGCCGTGGCGGCGCTCGAACACGTGCCCATGCCCGAGTTTGGCGAGGAAGGCGGGCCCGGTGCCTATTCCTTGGCCGATCCCGACCGCGTTCGCGCCGTGTTGGTGGGCGCCGGTCTCGTCGACGTGCACCTCGATCCGGTCGTGGCCCCGGTCGTGCTGGGTGACGACCTCGATGACGCGCTCGACTTCATGACGCGGGGGGACCTGGCGGAGATCCTCCTTGCTGACGCGGATCCTGATTCCGCCGCCGCGGCCTGGACATCGATCCGGGCCGCGCTCGAACCACATGCCGGCGCTGGACCGATGCAGCTCGACGGGGCGGCGTGGCTCGTGTCCGCTCGAAAGCCGGGCCGCGGCGCCTGACTGGATGACGGTGGGCGCCGCGACCGCGACCTTGACCCGCGGCCAGCCCGGGTTCCGCGGGGCCCCTACGCGAGGGTCTTCGTGGCGGCGGCGAGGTCGAGGCGGCGGATGCGGCGCATGGGCGGTACGAGGGCGACGAGGATCGTGACCAGGAGCCCGCCAGCGGTGAGGAGGTAGCTGGTGGTGGTGAGCTCGACAGGGAGGTCGAAGAGGCCG
>CAZVVS010000092.1:0-14460 GCA_964630585.1 uncultured Gordonia sp. | reverse complement strand
GACGCCTTCCGTGCCTCGGCGGAGGCCGCCGTCGAAGCCGGCTACCTGCTCCCCCGCGACGCCGACGAGCTCGTCACCGAAGCCGAGGCCAACCGCCCCCTCTTCGGCTGACGGCGACGCACAGCACGCTGCGCCGGCCGAGCGCCCCCCAGAACGAGATCGGGCCCCGCTGAAGCGGGACCCTGACCTGCCAGTTCTTTGGTGGCGGGGGCAGGATTTGAACCTGCGACCTTCGGGTTATGAGCCCGACACCGCTGTGCGGGCGCGTCCGGGCCAGACCCGGGCCGGCCGTTCCGGTACCGATCCGGGCATGGCCGCTGACCTCCTGGCCCGAGTGGTGATGGCCAGTCGGGCGCGGTTCGTTTGACACCGGTTTGACACCGGGCCGGGGCCAAGGCGTCCTGCGATGGCCGTTCTGTCATCGGTTGGCAGCGGTTGGCGTCGCTACGACCCTGTTTCTAGCGATAGCCACCTCCCCGCATTCCTCGCCTGGGTCCGTAAGGGTTCCTCGCAGGATCGTAGTAGACACCGCGGCGGGCGCCGGGACCGGGGCGCCGGCGTCGCCCGGCGGCGCTGAGCCGAGCGAACGGGTCGAGCTCGGTTTCGGCGGGGCTGCCAGGCCTCGGCGGGGCTGGGGTCGAGGCCGGGACTGCCAAGATCGGGAGCGAGGCGAGCTGCTCGAAGATGCCGTGGCCCGTTCCCCGATGAGGGTGTACGTGACCCAGGCCATCGCGTCGAAGACGTCCTTGGTGAGGACGTCGCCGGCGGTGGGGGCTCGGACCTTGCCGTTGTGCAACTCGAGTCCCCGGAGCTCGGCCTCGGCCAAGGGGTAATAGGGGGCGTGGATGATGTCGTGGCCAATCGCCGTCTTGAAGATCTCGGCGACCTTCCAGTTGAGCTCGGCCGTCGGATGACGGTCGAAGATGTGGGGCCGGCGCGGCAGGTTGGCTTGCGACGCCCGGGCCTGCAGCCGTTGGATGGCCTCGGCTGAGTTCCAGCTGTCGAAGGTCAGCGTCTTGATTCCGAAGGCCTTGATCAGGTCGAAGATCTCCTCTTCGATCTGGAGGTAGTTCACCACGCCGTCGGCGAAGTCGGACGGGGCCCAGTGGGAGATGAAGTCGAAGACGACATGGGGGATCCCTCGGTCGTCCACCTCGACGTGCGCGATGGCGAAAGCGAAGTTCTTCTGACTCAACGACGGATCGCCGTGGCCGGCGTACTCGTACCTGAGCACTCCGGTCCTGTGCCTCTCGAGCCGGCCGCCCTTGTAGGGCGCGAACACCCGGTCGACGAAGAGCGAGGAGAGGTAGGCGTCGAGACTGGACCGCCACTGGGCCCGGTACTCGACCGCGAAGCTGTCCGGGTTCGCGGCCTCCTGTCGCCTGAGGCGATCGTTGTACTCGATGACGGGCTTCGGGGCCTGCTGAAAGGCGGGCCCGCCGGGCCACATCTCGATGTTCTCCGCCTCGTCCCAGTCCTCGTACAACGCCCAAGAGGGCAGCTGCACCATGAGCAGCGTCGGGTCGGCCGGTTCGCCCGTGTCCGGGTCGATCTCGCAGGCCCGCTGGTAGGTGATCCATGACTGGCCCTTGCGGTCCCACGGCGAGGTGGTCTGAACGCACACGGCGTCGGTGCCGAACTGCTCGGTGGCGGGCACCGCCGCCTCGTAGATCTCAGTGGATGAGGCGGTCGACCCGGCGCCGATGAGGTGGGCAAACTCGTCCATGAAGAGCCCGATCACCGCAGGCCCTCGTGCGCCGAGTGTGGTGGTCTCCGACGCTCGGATCTCGATCAGAGCCAGGTCGGGGTTGTGCACGTCCACCCCTGCGTCGATCTGCTGCTGGGTGAACAGCACCAGACCCTCCTTGGTGGCGTACGGGTGGTAGCGCTGGAAGCAGGCCCCACCGAGGATCGCCGCCTTCAGGTCGCGGAACTGCAGGCCGGCCGCCTGCGCCTTGTTCCCCGCGAACACCACGATCGTGATGCGCTTGTCGGGGTCGATCCCGAGCACGACCTGAGGGTCATCGTGCTCGAGCAGCCACCAGATGACCCAGGCGCCGAAGATGGCGCTGAGGTAGCCCTTGGACCCTCGGCGGCCGATCAACAGCAGGATGTCACGGAACCAGCGGTGGCCCTGCGACCGGGCGATCGCCATGCGACGCATCAGGTCGCCGGGCGTGCCCTCGGTCCCCGACCATGCGGCCTCGCCCCCCGGGTCGGTCACGGTGAACCCGGCGGTCCACTCCTCGATGACGCGCTTGTCGAACGGCGTGAGCAGCTCGAGAGCGAGCGTCATGACCTTCAGCAGGGTCGCCTGGCGGGGGAAGAGGAACTTGCCCAGGAACGCGACGGCGGTGGCGAAGTGGATGATGTTGAGTGGCTCGTCCCGCCTGGTGGCGCGCCGTGCCGGCGGCACCCGACGCTCGATGGACTCGAGCCGCTTCGGTGAGACGGTCATCGGTCGACCTCCGCCTCGTTGCCCGAATCGAGCTGGCGCTCGAGCTCGGCGACCCGACTCTCCAGCTCGGTCTCGTGCCGGAGGCGCATCAGCAGGGTCAGCGCCATGTTGGCGGCCCGGAGCCGGGTGCTCTCGACTTCGGCGTGCAGGCAGTTCTGGATGACAGCGACCGCTTCGAGGGCGACATCGGTCAGCTGACCGGTGATGGCGCTGACCCGTTCGCCACGCCGCTCGGAGACGCGGCGAGCGAAGCCGGGGTCGGCCATCCGGCGGGCGACGGTGCGTGCCGAGCAGTTGGCCAGATCGGCCACCTCGGCGTAGGACATGCCGGCAGCCAGGGACTCGACGATGAGGTCGTCCTGCGCTTCCCGGCGGGAGCCGGCCTCCGAGGGTTCGGAGGGAGTGGTGTCGGTTCGGGCCATGTGGGCCTCCTGAATTCAGTCAGGAGACGAACCTCGCCTCCTACTTCTTCAGGAGTTCTCTGAGCCGGTTAGACAGGGCGCGTTCGCAAGAAATCCGAGATTTCACGAAGAGCGCTGATCGGATCACGCTCGGCGCCGGTCCGAGACGAACAAGGCGCTGAGGACGAGATGTCTGCTGACCAACCCCACCCAGCACACTGATCGGACCGCATCATCCGACGGTAGATCGACAACGCGAGGGAAGCCACCCTTTCGTCGATCTCATCCCGCTCCCCGTTGCCTTGTCGCAGCAGCCTGTGGGTCAGCTTGCGCGCTGCTCGGCCACGATCGTCCGGAAGGTGAGGTTGATGCGCTCGCCCACCTGCTTCGCCGTCTTCGGCACCTGGTGCTGCCACAGGTCCTGGGTCGTCCCACGCATGATGACCACGTCGCCGTGGTGCAACTCGAGCTCGCGCTTCACGGCCGGGTCGTCGCGCCGGCGGAGCTGGAATCGTCGCGCTGCTCCCAGGCTGACCGAGGCGATGACCGGTTGCCGCCCGAGATCCGCCTCGTCGTCGGCGTGCCAGGCGACGCCGTCCTTCCCGTGTCGATAAAGGTTGAGCAGAACCGTGTTGAAGCTTTGAGCGGCGAGCCCCTCGACGCGAGCGCGGATGGCGTCGAGGGTGTCGGTCAATGGGAGCGGTTGCATGGTGATGCCCGAGTAGGTGTACTCGAGCCCCTCATCACCGAACCAGGCGGTGAGTCGGGGCTGCGGGACTCGCTTGCCGAACAGGACGATCTCGTCCTGCCGCCACGGCACCTCACGCATGAGAGACTCGAACGCTGCATCGGCCTCGGCGTTCGTGAAGGCCATGCGGTGCACAACGACGTCGAGACCGGGACCCGAAACCGACTGGTCGAACAGATCAGCCTGACCCCCGATCACGTGCACGCGGCCCTAGGGAAGCCAGTGGTCCCGCAGTTCCTCATGACGTCATTCTCTCCCATGTACCAGGAGATACCTGGGGCACAAGGGCGATCGAGCATGCCCATCAGTCATCGAGACCACTGACGACCACGATCCACCGCCGTCCCACGAGCCCGCGAGCCGTTCGGAACACCGGCCCTCGCTCTCAAGCCCTGCGGTGCGGCCCGCGCAGCCTGCTCCACAACGACGGCACTCGCTCCGGCGCACGTACCGCCAAGACGCCGAAATCGAGCTTCTTCCGAGCCATCAGCCCATCCTCCTCTGTGAGCAGCTCAGCAACGAGCACTGCGGGAAGCGAGTCGCGAACGCGCGTGCCCACCGGTGCCTCAAATCGGCCGAAGACCTCGACCTCCTCGTCGAGTGCGTCCGCAAGCATTCGAAGCTGATCGCGGACGACGTCGTACTTGAGCTGGTCGGCGACGGCAAGTACCGCCGCCGGCGGGATCGCGGTTGCGAGATCACGAAGGTTGGCGATCGAATCCGCCCTATGTGCGACGTCCTCGTTCAGGCAGTTCTGGACAAGGACGTAGTCGAGACCCTGAAGCAGCGATCGGTACTGAGCGAAAGCACCTGGGCTCCGAAGATCGACCTCATGGACGTGCGGCGGCTCGATGGTTCCACTCCAACGCTCAACACAGCCGACGTCGAGAAGGCATCTGCGGACGTCTTGCCACTCGTCAGTGGCGATGTCGAAGAGATGGAGTTCGATACGCCTGCAGCTCGTCGGCGTTGCGGTGAGCAGGTTCACCATCGCGACGGCCTCGGGCGCCGGGCCAGCGCCGACGATGCCGAGGCGGAGCGTCTCCCTGACGTCCCCTGGGGCAAGCGTCCGCACGATTACTTGCTCGGCCATGCGGATGGAGGCCGGCACGTAGGCGAGTAGATAGGCGAGTTCCGAACCTCGTTCGTACTGAACGCGCACTCGGTCGCCCTTGTACCCACGCCTCAACTCGCGGAGCGGCTCCTTCAGCGAGTTCAGCGAAGCGGCCAGATCCTGATCGGACTCGACTCCGTCGAGGCGAACGAACGCCTGAAGGGCGACGTCGTACATCGACGCTGGCTCGACCCGCCTCGGACCACCACCGAAGATCGCATGGTGGAGGCGTTCGTGTGCGGTCCAGCCCCAACCGTGCAGTATCGGCGGCGCCGACGGCACGAACTCGGTCATCGCTCACGCACAGACCGCAACGCCACGCGTTGAGGAACGTCGACGACGCAACCGTCAGCTCTGTTCATCCAGCAGCTTCACCACGCCGGCTGGGTCGACGCCAAGCACTTCCGCCAGGCGCGCAGCGAGGCGCCGCCGCCGGCCCTCGAAGAACACATCGAAGCCGGCGATCGAGTCCGGCATCTCGCCGAGATCGTTGCGCTCGAGGTACTGGCCCAGCGCCGCCTCGTCGAGGAAGTGCTCCTTTGCCCATGCCGTCGGGTCCATCGCCTGCTTCGAGCTGTTGGTGGGACCCTCCAGAAGCTGGAGGTTCGGCAGCTGGTGGCGCCGATCCTTGAAGGACTCGATGTCGTCGTCGGCCACCCCGGCGGCGACCAGGGCGGTCTTGCTGAACGACTTCTGCGGGTATACGTGATCGATGTGAAAGACGTTCCTGGTGTCGACATGCGGGAACATCGTGGCGAGGAGAGCGAAGCAGCCCCCCTGCGTGTACTTGGTATCCATCATGTCGACGACCTCCTCGGGTGTGAAGGAGATCGACTTGCCCCGCTTGCTCATCGCGTCGGAGATCGCCTCCGTCGGGAACGCGGTGTCGCCTCGTTCGGCGATCGTTGAACGGAGGTCGCGCAGCAGCGTGTCGAGGCCGGAACCCCAGATGCCGGACTTGATCAGCGTGCGATTGACCCAGTGGCGGAGTTCTGCGCGATCGGTCTGGTGGCTGGGCGAAGTGCGGTAGCTCTCGCCGAGACCGCGGTGATCGAGGTAGTTGGCGATCGGGATCACAACCGAACGAGCGGTCAACGTGGCGGCAGAGTGACCGAAGTCCGCGAGTAGGCCAACCGCGACGCGAAGGGTGTCGGCGATTTCGTCCCACCGCTTGTCGAGAAGGACCGTGTTCTCCTTCGAGAAGTTCTTGACCTTGAACGAGAAGTCGCCCGCGCCGACGAGGGCCAGCCCCGCCTTGAGGACGGTGTCCTTGTCGAAGTCGAAGCCGGGCTCGATCCTGTTCAGCTCATCGACGAGGCTGTGAACCGCCGCTCGCGCATCGCGCTCGGTGAACTGTGCGGTAGCGATCGACAGCAGCAGGTCCGAGTGCGATAGCGGCTTCCCCTGGCTGTTCACCCGGATGAAGATGTCGAGCACACGGTCGATGCTCTGGTCATCCTCACGAAAGAAGGTGATCAACGGCTCGTTGTGAACCCGCTGGTGGAGGAGCTCGAGGCGCTCCACGGCGCCCTCTTGGCCGGAACCGAGGCCTGCACCCATGAGCTCCTTGAAGGGACCGGCGAGGCTCTGCTCTGCGTAGATCCGGTTGACGGGGTACCAGTAGCACGGGTCTTCAACGTCGTCACCGAACCTCGGCTCTGGCGGTGACTCAAAGAACCTGAAGTCGTGCAGGAGGCCCAGTTCGTGCTCGTCGGGGGCGTCAGCGAGGAGGTTCAGGTAGAGATGCCGTACCGGGAACGAGCTCTCGTGCTTCCACCAGGCGCCCTTCTTCCGCTTCGCGTGGCTTCCCCGCAGCCCGACGTTCAAAGAGGTGAGGCGCTGCTGGCCATCGAGGACGGCGGTGACGGGCCCGTCGATCGCAAGGTCGAGGACCGGGCAATGGGGAGCGTTCTTCTCGTGGTACTCCCGCACGAAGCCGTAGAACTTGAACTTCGACGCCACCTCTGGCTGGACCTGCCAAGAGAGGAAGGTGCCGATGGGATAGCCACGGAGCAGGCTGTCGAACAGCTTGGTGATCCGGTCATCTGGGTCCCAGACGAACTCGCGCTGAATCGCGGGGAGCACCACGTCGCCGGTCTGGATTCGCCGCAACACATCGGCGACGGTCACCGGAGGCTCAAAGGGCATCGCTCCTCCTCAGGGCGCTGATTGAGATGACGTGGATCGTGTCACACGGGCAACCGGAGCGGCGCCCGCAGTCGTTCGCCAGTGAACGAACGGTCTTCAGTCAGCCGGCGTGAACCCTGGAGGATTTCCGAAGAGACCGACCTGGCTGACCGAGTAGCCCGCCGAGGCGCCGCCGTCCACGTAGAGCGTGACCGTCGATGTTCCGCCGTCGAACGAGCCGTCACAGTAGAACGTTGCGTCCACGGGGTACTCGCCAGGGGTCACCTCAGCCCAGTGACGGCAGGTCTGCAGGGCCGCATCGCCTGGTGAATCGGTCTCGAACAGTTGCGCTACGGCTTCCGGCGAGGCCAGTTGATGCGCCGCCTCTCGATCCCCGTCGTTCCACGCATCGAGGAGCAACTCCGCCGCCTGAGACTCACTGAGCTGCTCTGGTAGGGAGGTCGCGGAAGTCGCCGTCGGCGCCTCAGTGGAGGATGTGCTCGTCGTCTGAACGGGGTCGGGCGCGTCCGCGGCGTCCTGGCTCACGGTGTCTGCGGGGAAGGGGGCGGAGTTGAGGTCGACATCCTCGTCGCCGCCAGGTGATGGGCAACCGTCCTGCGCTACCCCGCCTTCAGGCGCTACGTAGCTGGTCGTGAGGGACCATCGGAAGCCCTCCCGCAGTTGCGGCAGAGTCTCCCGTGTGATGGCAATCGAAATGGACGTGCCATCGCTGGATGCGTCAACTCGCCCTCTCATGGGAGCCGTGCCGCTGAGCCGTGAGGTCACGACAACTGGCTCGTCTCTGCGCGTCGTGACGAAGGTGTCCACATCGATCGCACCCCCAGAGTCCATGCCGCCCGTGGCGACATCCTCGGTAGTCAAGAGCCCGTGCTCGCGAATGAACTCCCACGCGCCTCCGCGAGTCACATGGACGGCAAACCTGGGGAGACTCTCACTCATGTGGTGCCCTCCGCGACCGGCGTCCGCTCCATCTGCCGGCGGCGGCGATGATGCCACAGCTCCCCGACCATCGCCTCGAGAACGGGCGCAGCAGGGCGCCCACAGCGGAGCACAGAGCGTCAGCCCGGCTCCGACCGTTCGTCCTCTCGCAGCCGGAGCCTGATTCGACCGTTGCCTTTGTCGACGATCGGACTGGAAGTCCGCGTACCGGTTCGGGTGCGTCGTGACCTGTTGTGATGCGCCAGCCGAGGATCGCTGCAGCTCCGCTGCGCCCACGAGCTCATCGACGTCACTTCAGGGTCACCTACGCAAGCGCGTCCACACCCCAATGGACGGCAAGCAGACCGTCTACTGGGACGTCGTCGTCGGCCTCGGTCGCAGGGCTCCCGAGCCGAGCTTCCTCGCTGCGGCCGCGCTACGAGCGGTCCGAGGACGGCCTCCTGATCATCTCAAACTGACCAGTGATGTCGGAACGATCTCAGCTTCGGCTTGCGTCGGTGTGCAACTCGATGGGCATCCCGATGGCATCTCGGACCGCCTTCAAGCCTAAGCCGGTGACGGAGGACCTGTCCGCCGACTCGAACTCTGGTTGCCAGGTCCCCCCGACCGACTCAATGATTCTACGGGCGATCTGCGGCGCCGAAGAGTCCGCTGCATCCACGCCGACGGTCTTCGCAACGTCTCGAAGGAACCCCACCGGAACGGCGACTACGGGTTCGATAGCCGGCGGCTCCAAGTTCAGATTCTCAGCGATCTCCAACATCAGCCTGGTCGTCAGCGTGGTGGATGCCCATCTTGGCCGACTCCGCGTGCCGTTGTTCACGGTCCAGCCTTGGCGCCTGGCTCTCGTCAGCAAGTTGGTCATCCACGACGAACCCACGGGCTTGTCCCGGCCTTGGTCGAAATGGCGCGTGATCTGGGCCCGATCGGCTTCACCGACCTCGTCGAGGAACTCAACGAGGAGCCGAATGTCGGGGTCATCAGGCACCAACGAGCGTCTCTCGATACCTACGGACTCGACGATCGATGCGAACGATAGGAGTGCCGTCGCGATCGCCTCGAAAGACCCCGCCTCGCGCATGAGGGCGACTTCAAGGTCGTGTTCATGGCGATAGATCTCGACCTTCTCGGGGCCGGGGACCCGGTACTCCCGCTGCGCGATTCGCTCTGGGTCGGCAAGCCACTCGGCCCGACCCGACAGCGCTTCGAATCCAACGGCCGCAACCTGGCCAGACGAGGGGTCGATCTCGAGCTTGCCAATGCGATAGCCGGCCGCCCACCAGGCGCTGACCTGAGGGTGGCCTTCAGTCCTTCTGCCACTTCCCGCCCACCAGGAGCGGTCCTTCCGGGCGCTGTCGGGCAGGGGCGCCTCGCCGGCGTCAACAAGGAGTCGGTCGACCTCGGCGAGTGTGTAGTCAGGGTCATCGCGCACGTCAGACGCGAGGGCCTCGTACAGCGACGCGTATCGCCCGCCCGGCATGGGTCCGCGATATGTGTCGAGTCGGTGGGCCCGCCCAGCACCTACCGGCGGTCGCCGGAGTCTTCCTTCTAGGTTCTCGAGATCGTCGAGTGTGTGGGACCGCAGGTGATCCGAGATCCTGCTGGCAAGGACTGATTGGTCGATGCTCCTAGCCAGGCGTTGAGGGTCGACCAGGACCCAAGCATCCGTGAACTCCAACTGGAGTGCGGCACAGAGCCCGACAATGACAGGAAACGGGAACGGCGTATGCCCCCGGAGCAGCCGACCCAGCTCAAGTTGGCTCAGCGGAACCGACCACTCCAGGTGGGTCTCGAGGTCCTCCACGGGCCGATCGACCGCCCGCGCGGTCAACGCAAGGATCTCCCGAGAGCGACGAGCGGGGACCCACAGCCGACTTTGACGCTGACGATCGAGCGCGACACGTGCCGTCTCGAGTGCATTCTCTGCACCGACCGGCTGTGAGGGGCTGTCGGCGTTCTCCGACCGCAGTCCGTTCTCTCCTGAGTCGGGTTCAAACGGATCGAATCCCGGCTCGTAGGAGGGGCTCGGCCAGAGCCACGCGACGATCCGGACCCCCCCGTTCGAGGCGAGCAGCTTGGCGTCGTTCTCCGCTTCGGCCTTCGGCGGCTGCATCCGATCGAGGTAGGCGACCTCGGTCTGGAAGCGCTCGAGCCGCGAGTCGTCCGCGACGACGTCGTAGGGCGTCATGGCACCAGCGTACCTTCTTACTGCACGCCATCGGGTTGCTACGTGCGTTAAGACCTGGATACTCTATGCACGGCGGGTAAGAGACCCGTGCACTAACGATCACTCCCAAGGAGCACCCCCATGCCCACGCTGTACCTCACGACGCACGCCCGCTTGCGGTCGGACGAGATGGGGATCGAGCTCGATGAGATCCAGGACGCGCTCGTCCGTCCCGAGCTGACCTATCCGAACGCACTCGGTCATCCCGCAGGAACCACCCACGTCCGCGACCGCATCGCAGTACCGGTCACCGCCGACGGTGCGGTCCTCACCGTTCTCTGGCACGGACGGGAGGGTCGGTGATGGACGCCCCCGACATCAGCTCGGCGTACGACGACGCCCTTGTGGCCGGTGCCTCGGTCTTCGGCCCCTGGGTGATCATCGCCCTCCCGGTGGGCGTGCTGCTACTTGCTGCAGCACCCGCGGCCGGCAGGGGTCTCGGCGAGTGGGCGGGATCCTGGTTCCGCAAGAAGGGCGAGGAGCTGGCCTAGCCCCGGTCGTTCCGGCGACCCCGGGCGGCGCCGTGCCATGCCTCGATCTCGCTGCGCATCCAGAGACGGCACTTCCCATCAGCGAACTCGACCACCGGTCTCGGGAAGTCGGAGTACCTGCGTAGATAGGTAGTGACGCTGTTCTTGTGACTGAGGCGCAGGATCTCGGCCACCGTCCCGACGTCGATCAGGTCGTCTAGATCCACCATGCGACCCATCGCAGCAGTCTATGTGAGTTGACTCTGTCGGAGTCAACCGATAGTCTTGATACGTTGACAAACGAAGTGGCCCCGGCGGTGCGCCAACACCCCGGGGCCTGGCCAGAACCCCATGGAGGTTCCGACATGACCGAGCGTACGCGCTCCGTTCCCCTCGGCCTCGAGGACATCGAGTCCCGGCTCACCATCTCCGTCGAGGAGGCAGCAGAGCTCCTCGGCCTCGGGCGCAGCGCCGCCTACGAGGCCGCCCGCCGTGGGCAGATCCCCTGCCGACGGCTCGGCCGCCGGGTGATCGTGCCCGTTCCCGCGCTCCTCGAGTGGCTCGGCGTCTCGACGCCGGCCGCCTGAGGGGTCGTTCACGATGCAGGGTCACCTACGCAAGCGCATCCACACCACCAAGGACGGCAAGCAGACCGTCAACTGGTACGTCGTCGTCGACCTCGGCCGGGACGCCGAAGGCAAGCGCCGCCAGAAGTGGCACGGCGCCTTTCGCACGCGCAAGGAGGCGGAGGTCGCCCGCGCCAAGATCGTCGGGCACCTCCACGCCGGCACCTACTCGGAGCCGAACCGGCTGACGCTTTCCGAGTGGGTGACTGGCCAGTGGCTGCCGACGATCAAGTCGCAGCTGAAGGCGAGCACGTTCGACTCGTACCGCCGCAACATCGAGCTCCACGTGCTCCCGCGGATCGGCGGTCGCCGCCTGCACGAGCTCACTCCCCTGCTGCTCAACGGCATGTACGGCGATCTGCTCGAGTCGGGCCGACTGAACGGTGAGGGTGGCCTCAGCGCCAAGACGGTGCGGTACATCCACACCATCGTGCACAAGGCGCTGGCTGATGCTCTCGACGCGGGACTCGTGGCCACGAACGTGGCCGAGCGAGCGAAGCCGCCCCGACCGCGCTCGTCGGCACCGACCGAGCTGCGGTTCTGGACACCCGACGAGCTCCGGACGTTCCTCGACCAGGTCGCCGGCCACCGGCTCGAGGCCGCGTGGCGGCTTGCGGCCATGACAGGTATGCGGCGAGGCGAGGTGATCGGCCTCCGCTGGCGAGACATCGACTTCGAAACCGCCCGCATCCACGTCCGGCAGGCGCTCGTGTCCGTGGCCTACGAGTTGGTCGTCTCGACCCCGAAGACCCATCAGGCTCGCGTGATCGACCTCGACGAGGCCACAGTCGGGGAACTCCGACGCCACCGTTGTCGCCAACTCGTGCAGAAGGCCGAGTGGGGAGCCGACTACCAGGACTCGGACCTGGTGTTCTGCAAGGAGAACGGCACGCCGCTCCACCCGCAGACCTTCACCCAGGCCTTCGAGCGTGTCGTCGCACGGTCGGGATTGCCCAGGATCCGGCTCCACGACCTGCGCCACACCCACGCCACGATCGCGCTCCGTGCCGGCGTACCGGTGAAGGTGATCAGCGAGCGCCTCGGCCACGAGACGCCAGCGTTCACGCTCTCCCAGTACGCCCACGTGATCCCCGGCATGCAAGCCGAGGCGGCTGCCCAGATCGCGTCCCTTGTGCTCAGCGAACCGTCGGCGGGAGGGTCAGCTCAGGTCGCGAGCGCACCTGATGACGAGCTCTCGTAGCCCGTTGCAGTCGTGCCAGTTGTGCTCGAGCGCCTTGGTCCACTTGGCCTTGGCCGTCGGGGTGAGTGCTGAATAGTCCCCGCCCTTCTTGGTGACCATCTCGCGCACGTGGCGGATCCGCTGGGCGGAGTTGCCCGGCCCGAAGGCCTTCGGCACCGAGTAGCCGATCAACTCGAAGTACCGGTGGAGCTGGTGTCGACCCCGCATCCGCGGCTTGGGGTTCACCTCGAACAGGACGTCCGCGTGGTACTTCCGCTTCCATCGCTTCGCCAGAGGAATCGCGTTGATGACGTGCTCGGCGAACCAGACTCGGTCTCCCGGCTCAGGAAGCCGGGACGCGAGCTCGTCCCGCTCATGGATCGACCAAGCGACGACGTGGCGAGCCTCGGATTCGGCGAGCCGCCGCACCTCGGCAAGATCAGCCCAGGACGCCGGTTCGCAGGACCGCCCTTGCGCCCCAGCTTTCGCCTCAGCCGCCGGCCACAGTGCTTGCTCCATGACGTACTGGATGAAGTAGACCTCGTCCTCGTCGAGCCACTCCGCGCCGAGCAGCGACGGGGGATCCACGGCAGTTCCCTCGAAGTCGATGTAGATGGCCCGCTCGGCATCAGCCGGCGTCAGGGGTGGGGGCGATGCCGCCATCGGCGGGAATCGTATTCAAGGCTGTCTGCCAGCGGCCCCGGCGAGCAGTGCTGGCTCCGAGAAGGTTGCGTGGTGCGTCGTGTCCTGCGTACGCCCGGCCTGTCTCGGTGAACCGTTGATGTCGCTCACCAGATGACCTGCGACCATTACGGCGCCTCGCGCGAGATGAGCCCTTGGGGGTGCAAGAGCAGAACTCCGCTCCGATTCTGCACCGCCGCCGACCTTCCGACGCGCTGCGGACAGGCCGCCATCGACGCGCTGCGGAAAGGCCGCCATCGAAGGCCCCTGCGCCAGTTACCCGGGTGGGATGTCAGGCCCGCACCCACAGGTTGCCTGGCGCGTAGTACCGAACGTGGGTCGGCCAACCAGACTGGTCACGCGAGGTCATCAGGTAGTGGCCGCTGACAGGGCGGTCGTAGGGGCGCTCGACTCGGATGTCGGCAATCTGGCCGGTAGTCCACGTGGTCGGTGCACGCACGAGAGCGCGAACCGCGCCATGGTCTTGCCACTGATGGGGAGCGAGTTGGTAGAAGCCTGAGACCCGACCCGAGATGACTGACCAGGGCAGGTCAGCCGAGACCGCTGGGTAGAACACCTCGTGGGGTGATGGCTTGCGGTCGCCCGGACCTCTCTCGTTCAAACGGTCGGGGTCGCGGTAATAGGGCTGGAGTGTCCTCAGGTAGGGCCGCTCGGGGCAGGCGGGTTGCTTGCAGCCGGGAGCGCATCGTGGTCTGGGATGGCAGGTGTCCACGATCGTGAACCACGGTGTGTGATGACCCAGCCGGTTCTTCCTTCGGGGGGGACCACCTGAGGCGCTTGCCAGCAGGTAGACCACACCGGTGCGGCCCTGAGGGTCTTTCCCCTGCAACCGACGCGCCGCATCCGACGAGATGACCGCGATCAGCCCGCCGGGGTCGTCGAAGATCTCCTGCAAGACACACGGGAGCGTTTCCCTTGCCAGGTCGGGGTCTGCCCACGAGGACCGTCGCGATGAGCGGAGGCCGTGAAGGAAGCCGGCGGTGTGCTTGAGCAGGTGGAGGGGATCCCGGATGGATCCGTCGGGTGCGAAGGGGTGTGTGTCCGGATCTTGGGCGGCACCGGGGTCTCCGGGCGCCCACATCGTCCTGCGGTGGAGGGACAGCGTGGACAGATCGAACGGCGCGTTGTTGGTGGTGACGTCGGGCAGAGTGAGTTCTACCGTCCTCGTATGGGTCCGTCCATCGAGCCAAGAGATGAAGGCGTCGTCTTCGCCGGCCCGGATCCAACACGACCGCTTGTTCGACGTGACCCGCACCACGGTCGACACCCTATACAGCCCACGATTTCGGGGTGAACGTAGCCGTGGGGCGGGTCTGCAAACCGTCCGGCTCGTGCGCCGAGCGGAGGCTCAGTGCTGACCTGGGTTGAACTGGAAGCCGAGCCCGGCGCGGAAGCACGAAGCGCCCCGGTTCCAGAGAGCGAGGCGGGCGTGGAGGTGCTCGATCGA
>CAZVVS010000091.1:0-14536 GCA_964630585.1 uncultured Gordonia sp. | reverse complement strand
CGCAGCAGCAGCGCGTCCTGGTCGAGGGCGTGATCCGGATCAAGAAGCACACCGCCGCCTCGGCTGACGAGCGTGGCGCCTCCTCCGGCGGCATCGTGACCCAGGAAGCCCCCATTCACGTCTCGAACGTGATGGTCGTGGACTCCGACGGCAACCCGACCCGCGTCGGATACCGGACTGACGAGGAGACCGGCAAGCGCGTTCGGATTTCCCGCAAGAACGGGAAGGATATCTGAGATGACTACCACCGAAAAGGTCCAGCCCCGGCTGAAGCTTCGCTACCGCGAAGAGATCAAGGACTCCCTCAACAAGGAGTTCGACTACGACAACGTCATGCAGATCCCCGGCGTGGTGAAGGTGGTCGTGAACATGGGCGTCGGCGACGCCGCCCGCGACTCCAAGCTCATCAACGGTGCGATCAGCGACCTCGAGCTGATCACCGGCCAGAAGCCGGAGGTCCGCCGGGCCCGTAAGTCGATCGCACAGTTCAAACTGCGCGAGGGCATGCCGATCGGCGCGCGCGTCACGCTGCGCGGCGACTACATGTGGGAGTTCCTCGACCGTCTCGTGTCGATCGCTCTTCCGCGTATCCGCGACTTCCGCGGTCTTTCCGACCGCCAGTTCGACGGCAACGGCAACTACACCTTCGGGCTCAACGAGCAGTCGATGTTCCATGAGATCAACATCGACTCGATCGACCGACCGCGCGGTATGGACATCACCGTTGTCACGTCGGCCACCAACGACGACGAGGGTCGCGCACTGCTCAAGGCGCTCGGCTTCCCGTTCAAAGACAACAACGCGAAGAACTGACGGTAGGGAAATCTGATGGCAAAGAAGGCTCTGGTCAACAAGGCCAACAAGAAGCCCAAGTTCGCCGTGCGCGGCTACACGCGATGCAACAAGTGCGGTCGTCCGCACTCGGTGTACCGCAAGTTCGGCCTGTGCCGCGTGTGCCTGCGCGAGATGGCGCACGCCGGCGAGCTGCCGGGCGTGCAGAAGTCCAGCTGGTGACCTGACGGTCCGGGTCTCAATCCGGGCCGCGTCCGACGACCCTGCCTCCGATGGGAGGTGGGGTCGTCGGGCTTTCTGGCACCGGCTCAAAACCCCGGTCCGTCGACGGGGGCGGACTACTGCGCGTTGGTTCCACCCAGAACCGTGTGCGCGGCATAAGTGAGGGAGTCGGCGACCTCGCTGTACGACATGTGCCCTGTGCCGGCCCGGACGATGGCACCGGCGTAGGCGAGTTCGAGTAGCCCGACCAGGTCCGGCCCAGCGTCGTCGCCCGCAGCCCGGGTCAAGAGCAGATGGATCGCGGTGTTCACCTCGATGCGTACCGCGTCCACGTCGGGGTCGTCACTGAGCAGCGCCCGGGCCGCCGCGCGCCCGAACTCCGGATTCTCCGCCCAGAGCAGGGCGAGGTGGCGGAAGGTGGCCGCCACTCGGTCGGCGACCGGCAGGCCGGCGAGATCGGGCGGCGGTGCGTCGACGAGGCGCCGGCGGTACACCTCGGCAAGGATGTGCTCCTTGGAGGAGAAGTACACGTACGCGGTGGCACGAGTGACGCCGGCCCGCGTGGCGATCTGCTGGAACGTCAGATCGGAGTAGGGGGACTCACGCACTACCTCCGCCGCTGCCTCGCTCAGTCGGCGCACGGTGTCGGCGCGCTTGTCGGTGAGACGACGCCGCGTGGCGGTCGAGTCGAGCGAGTCGGACATACCCAGAGGATATCGGGCTACTGATCCACGGTGACCGATGCGTCGTCGTCGACGAACCGGCCGGCGAAGGCGCGCAGCGGCAGGTCGTTGCTGGTGATGACGCCTTCAGGTGCTGCCACGACGAATGGGATCGCGTTGAGCACCGGCATGCCGGTGGCGGTCATGCCGATCCGTTTGAGGGTGTCCTGGTCGAACTCGTCGTCGGGCCGCGGGAGGATCCAGTGCTCGCCCTGGACGTAGGGGTCGCTCGCGATGGCGACCGTGTAGCAGCCCTTCGGCTCGATCTTGGGCTCGGTCTTGTCGGTCATCGACCACTCCAACACGACCTCGATCCGGTCGATCCCGTTTCGGGTGCCGACGAATTTCGCGCGGCAGGCTCCGACGGACCCGGTGGCGAGGTGGTACCAACCGAGGTCGACGTCTTCGGTGCACGCGCCGAGCTCGACGTCGAAGCGGATCTCCTCGTCGAGGTCGAGCCCGAGTGCGTCGGCGATCAGTTCGACGCCCTCCGCCGACGGGGCGGTCGCCTTCTCCATGAGCCGGGAGACCTCGGGATCGTCGGCGGGCAGTCCGAAGCCGGTGCGGCGCCACGTGTCGGGCGCCTCGTAGAAGGAGACGTCGACGGTCTCGGTGCAGCTGACGTGCTCGACGCGCGCGGTGTCGGCGGTGAACACGATCGCCAGGATCTGCAGTAGGCCGGGGTTCATGCCGGTGCCGTACATGGTCGAGCCGCCCGCTTCGCAGGCCGCTTCCACCGCGCCCTTGACGTCGTAGCCGGCCCGCTTGTACTGCAGGTTGCCGGTGATCCAGTCCGCGGTGGTGATCACGTTGATGCCGGCGGCGAGGACCCGGGTGTAGAGGTCGACGTCGGGTTCGATGCCGTGGAACGTCACGATGTCGGGTGCCGCCGCGATGATGGCCTCGACTTCGCCCGTGGCGATCACGCCGATCGGCCCAATTCCGACGATCTCACCGGCGTCGGTGCCGACCTTGTCGGCCGAATAGCAGTGCAGTCCGACGAGTTCCAGCTCGGGATGCTCGTGGATCAGTTTGAGCATCTGGGCGCCGACATTGCCTGTCGCGACCTGGAAGACGCGGTGGACAGGGGGAACGGTGGCGGACATGTCGGAGTTCCTTTCGCTGACGGCAAACGGCTGATTGACAGATGACTATACATATGTCTAGTTTCTGATGGTCTCAATTTGAGCGACGTGAGGAGTGGGTGTGGGCGGCCAGCACTTGGTCATTGGCGCGTCGGGGTTCCTGGGCTCGCAAGTGACGCGACTCCTCGTCGAGCGCGGGGAGCGGGTTCGGGTGATGGTGCGTGAGAGCAGCTCGCGCAAAGCCCTGGACGGTCTGGACGTGGAGTATGTCGTCGGCGAGCTCGACGACACCGCGGCGCTGGGCGCGGCCATGGCGGACTGCGACGCCGTCTACTACTGCGTGGTCGACGCCCGCCCCTGGCTGCGCGACCCCGCGCAGCTCTTCCACACGAACGTCGAGGTACTGCGTACCGTGCTCGAGGTCGCGGCCCGCGCTGACCTCGAACGGTTCGTGTTCACCAGCTCGGTCGCGACGCTCCCGATCGGCGACGAGGTGCTCGCCGAGGATGCCGGCCCGCACAACTGGTCCCACCTCGGCGGCGCCTACGTGCGCTCCCGGGTCGAGGCCGAAGACCTGGTGCTGCGCTATGCCGACGAGCGCGGGCTCCCGACGGTCGCGATGTGCGTGGCGAACACCTACGGCCCGGGCGACTATCTGCCGACACCGCACGGCGGCTTCATCGCTGCTGCCGCTCTGGGCAAGATGCCGGTGTACGTGCGCGGCGCCGGCGCGGAAGTCGTCGACATCCGCGACGCCGCGCAGGCTTTGGTGCTGGCCGGAGAGCGCGGCACGCCGGGGGAGCGCTACATCGTGTCAGCGGGCTGGCGCAGTACGCGCGACCTGCACGATCTCGCCGCCCGATTGGCCGGCAGGGACCCCGCCCGCTATGGCCTGAGCCCGGCGCTGCTCGCGGTGGCGGGCTTCCTCGGCGAATGCGTATCTGCAGTGACCCGCCGCGATGTGCGCGTCACCCGGACGACAATGCGTCTCATGCACACGATGACCCCGCTCGACCATTCGAAGGCCGAGCGCGACCTGGGATGGCGACCCCGCCCGATCGACGAGACGATCGCCGACGCGGTGGCCTTTTTCAACCACCGACGACGACAGCGACGACAACAGAGGAGTGCGCAGTGACCCCTGAACCAACACCGGACGACCGCTTGGCCGAACTATCGGCACGGCAGGAGATCACCGAGGCGCTCGCCACCTACTGCCGGGCGATGGACCGCATTGACCCCGACCTGGCCCGCTCGGTGTTCCACCCCGACGCGATTGCCGACTACGGTGCCGTGTTCTCCGGCACCGGCTACGAGTTCGCCGACTTCATCGCCGCGGTCCATCCCGGGATGGAGGGCCACGTCCACCACCTCGGCTCGATCTCGATTCGGGTCGACGGGGATCGGGCCGGAAGCGAGTCCTACGTCATGGCTCGGCTGCGCTCGCGCGGCGAGGACGGTGCGCTTACCGACATCATCTCCCACGGCAGGTACGTGGACTGCTGGGAGCGGCGCGACGGGGAGTGGCGGATCAGCCATCGTCGCTACCTGCACGCGCTCGACGAGACCCGGACGGTCGGCGATCCACTCTTCCCCGCAGGTGGGGCGCGCGATCGGACGGACCCGGTCTACGACATGCTGGCCGATTTCGATGGCGAAGGAACACGATGAGCGACGACACGACGCCGGGGTCGGCGACGATGCGCGCGGTCAGCCTCAAAGACGGGGAGCTGGCACTGCGCGACGTGGCGCGGCCGGTGCCCGGCGCCGGCCAAATCCTGGTCCGCACGTTGGCGTGCGCCATCTGCGCCTCCGACCATCACTACATGGATCACCCCGAAGTCGCCATCGCCGATCGCTCCGGGATGCGCGTCCACGCGCCCGAGAGTGACGTCGTCATGGGGCATGAGTTCTGCGCCGAGCTCGTCGAGTACGGCCCGGACTGCCAGCAGCAGTGGCCGATCGGCACGCGGGTGACCTCGGTGCCGGCCCTCTTCGTCGACGGTGGAATGCGCATCATCGGGATGGCCCCGGACGCGCCGGGTGGATTCGGAGAGTACTTCCTGCTTTCCGAGGGGTTTGCCCGACCGCTGCCCGATGATCTGCCGGTCGAGCGCCTCGCGCTGATCGACGCCATGGCCGTCGGGTGGTACTACACCCGGGTCGGACACAACGACGCGACGGTGCCGTTGGTCATCGGGCTCGGCGCGATCGGGCTGTCGATGATCCTCGCACTCAAACAGCGCGGTGCGAAGAACATCGTCGCCGCCGACTTCAACCACCGGCGACGAGAGCTGGCCGCCGAACTCGGCGCCGACGTCGTCGTCGATCCCGCGGAAACGGACACTTTCACGCGGTGGCGCGAGGTCGCGTGGGGCCGTTCAGAAGAGGTGCACGACCGGATCGCCCTCGCCGGCCTGGCGTCGTGCACGGTCTACGAGTGCACCGGCGTGTCCGGTCTCCTCGCCGACATCATCGACAAGGGGCCGGTGGGCACGCGGATCCTGTCGGCCAGCGGCGCGGACAGCGACGTGATTCCCTCGGCCGACGCCCACATCAAGGGCGTCAACATCCAGTTCGGCGGAGGGCCGGAGATTGAGGACTGGTACGACACGCTGGACCTCGTCGTCGCCGGGCAGATCGACCCCACGCCGCTGATCGGTGAGACGGTGGGGATCGACGGGCTGGTCGACGCCTTCCACCGCGCACGGTCGGCGGATGCGCCGCCCCGCATCGTGTTCACCGCCTGAGCGCAGCGGCTGCCGTTGCGACTCGTAGCGCGGGGCCACTCATGCTGTGGCGTCGTGGATGAACGAACGTCCCAAGGCGAGCAAGCGGCGATCGGCCGTGACGAACGTGAGGTTCTCGGCCTGTGCCTGGGCCACCAGGGCGCGGTCGAACGGGTCATGTCCCAGCAACTCCGGAAACTCGGCAAGCAGCTCAGCCTGCTCACCCGTGAGGGGCATCTGGCGTAGGCCCTCTTCTTCGAGTGCCGCCGAGAGCGTGTTCGGCAGATCAATCCGACCCATGAGCGCCTTGATCGTCAACTCCAACACGCTCACGGCCGAGTAGTACACGGGATGCTGGTCAACCAGCAGCTCCTTCGTCATGGGGCCCAACCGTGCCTCCCCGCGAAGCAGCCAGATCAACACGTGACTGTCGAGCAAGAGCATCGCTCAGACCTCGTCGAACATCGCAAGGATTTCGGCCTCGGTCTCCTCACTGAAGGCATCCTCCCAGTTCGGCCCGCCGAACCCCGGCCGCCCCCCAATTCGGACCGGGCGATGGGCCACTGCCTTCCATTCCATGATCGGAACACCGGCACGCGCGACGATGACGGTCTCGCCCTTCTCAACCTCGCGAGCAAGCTTGGACATCTGGGTCTTGGCTTCGTGGATGTTGACGGTGATCGGCATACCGTCGAGGTTAGTCCACTTGGTCCACTCGGTCCACGGAGATTTACGGCTGCGGCTCGTAGCGCAAAGCCACCGCGCCCGAGTCGAGCTCGCGGCGGCCGGTCAATCTCAGGTCCACGAACTCGCGGAGCCCGTCGAGCGGTCTCGGCCCCCGGCCGGCGATCTGCGGGTAAACGATGAACTCGTATTCGTCGATCAAGGGCGGGAGGGCGCGGTGGCGGCCAGATCCACGATCGGGCAACAATGACGGGCTGATCGTCGACAACGCCGGGGACGAGGCACACCAGGCGATAGATTGGGTACGTGGAAATCACCCTCATGCACACCGTGGACGGTCGTAAGAAGCTGCACCTCGACGACTACATCGGCGCGCTGGCCCGCTATGAGTCGGAGGGATTCCGCCGCATCTGGGCCACGCAGATGCCCAACGACCCCGACGCGCTGACGGTCCTCGCCGTCGCCGGGCGCGAGGTGCCGCGGATCGAGTTCGCCACCGGTGTTCTGCCCATCCAGCCGCAGCATCCGATGAACCTGGCCCAACGCGCGCTGACCGTCAACGCCGTCACCGGCGGACGGCTGGTGCTGGGCATCGGCCTGACCCACCAGGTCGTCACCGAGGGCATGTGGGGGATCCCCTACAGCCGTCCGGTGCGGCGCATGGCCGAATACCTCGACGGTTTGCTGCCGCTGCTGGCCGGCGAGCAGGCCGACGCGGCCGGGGAGCTGACGACGACGCGCGGTGTCATGAGCCTCACCGAGGTGCCCGCACCACCGGTCTACCTCGCCGCGCTGGGTCCGCAGATGTTGAAGCTGGCCGGTGCCCGCACCGCTGGGACGGTGACGTGGATGACGGGGCCGAAAACCCTGCGCGACCACATCGTCCCGAGCTTGCGCGGCGCCGCGGAGTCGGCCGGGCGTGCGGCCGGCGATGTACGGACCGTCGCGTTTCTGCCCGTCGCCGTCACCGACGATGTCGAGACGTCGAAGGAGACCGCGGCCCGTCAGTTCCGCATGTACAACTCGCTGCCGTCATATCGCGCCATGCTCGACCGCGAGGGTTACGAGACCCCCGTCGACGCGGCGATTGTCGGCGACGAGGCTGCGGTCACCGCGCGGATCCTCGAGCTCGCCGACGCCGGTGTCGACGAATATGTCGGCATCGTCTTCGACCGCGACGCGAAGGTGCGCGACCGCACCCGGGAGCTGCTGCGCAAGCTCGACGGCGCCTGACCGTCGAAAGTGCCGAGTTCTACTGACAAATAGCGACAGTAGGGCTCGGCAGTTTGGTGTGCGGTGGAGGCTCAGCGATCCCGGTTGAGGAGCTTTCGCAATGCGGGGAGCACCCGCTGGTCCTTCGGGCGATTCGCGGCCTGTTTCGAGCGGACCACGTCGCTCAGCGAGGACACCCACACGCGGACTCCCGCAAGGGGTACCTCGGTCGCTTCGCGCATGAGGTCGAGATAGCCGTCGGTGCCGTCGGGGGTGAACGAGATATCGAGATCGCCCGCGTCGGTGGTCAGGTTCCACACGTTGGCCGCGGCAAGTGATGTCGAGTCGAAACTGAAGGGCAGGCCCTCGGGTACCTGGTCGGTGCGAATCCTGGCCCTGAGCTCTTTCAATGCCGCGACGAGGTTGGTGAGGTTGTCAGGACTGCGGCGTGGGGTGATGTCGGCGTCTTCGGTAGGGAACGGTGAACCGTGGAGGACTGCGGCCAACCCGCCGATCAATACGTACTCCACTTTGTTCTCGGCCAACGCGGTGAACAGTCGTTCCAGGTCGAGTTCAGCCATTGATGGCTCGCAGTGTGCGTAGCTGGCGTGCAAGGCGCTGGTGTCGATCGAGCCGGTCCTGGGGTGACAGTTCTTCCAGGCGGCGGGCCTGGGCGATGTCGCTATCGTCGGCCGGGACGACGGCGACTTCCAACTCGAGGCCACACAGTGCTATCAGCCGGGCAACCTCGTCGATTCCGACGTCGTGGCGGCCGGATTCGAGACGGGCGATCGCGGGTTGGCTGGTGCCTGCCCGTTCGGCGAGCTCACGTTGGGACAGGCGCGCCCGCTTGCGCGCCTCCCGGATCAGCTGGCTTCCATAACCCACCAGCCAAGCATAACAATTTTGATATCTGCTGGTCCTGCAGCTGATGGCAGCGCCGAACCCGACGCTCAGCCCGGCGCGGGATGCGTGCGAGCCCAGTGCTCGGCGATGTCGATGCGCCGAGTGATCCAGACCCTCTCGTGCGACTGCACATGGTCGAGGAAGCGCTCCAGCGCCGCCGTGCGCGACGGCCGGCCGGCCAGGCGGCAGTGCAGCCCGACGTTGAGCATCTTCGGTGACCCGGCGAGGCCCTCGGCGTAGAGGACGTCGAAGGCGTCGCGCAGATGGTCCTCGAAGTCGTGGCCGGTGGAGAATCCCGACGGCGACGAGTAGCGCATGTCGTTGGTCTCCAGCGTGTAGGGCACAACCAGGCGCTGCTGGACACCGTCGCCGGTCTCGACCGCTGTCCAATACGGCAGGTCGTCGGCATAGGAGTCGGAGTCGTAGACGAAGCCGCCGTGCTCGGCGACGAGCCGGCGCGTGTTGGGGGAGTCGCGGCCGGTGTACCAGCCCAGCGGCTCGGAACCGGTGAGCTTGGTGATGAGCTCGACGGCTTGGTCCATGTCGGCGCGCTCGACGTGTTCGTCGACGAGTTGGTAGGACTTCCACCACAGGCCGTGCGCGGCGATCTCGTGGCCCAGTTCGACGAACGCCGCCGTCGCCTCCGGGTTGCGCTCCAATGCCTTGGCCACCCCGAACACGGTCAGCGGCAGTCCGCGCGCCGAGAACACCCGCAACAACCGCCAGACACCGGCGCGGGAACCGAACTCGTAGATCGACTCCATCGACATGTGCCGGTTGGGGAACGGTTCGGCCTTGGCGAGTTCGGAAAGGAATGTCTCCGCCGCCGGGTCGCCGTGCAACGGGTTGTTCTCCGAGCCCTCCTCGTAGTTGAGGACGAAGTTCACCGCGATCACGGCGCCGCCGGGCCACTGCGGATCCGGTGGCGTTGCCCCGTACCCGACCATGTCGCGCGGATAGGGCTCCTCGTGCAGACCGTCGGCACTCATCGCAGCGCGGCCCGGCCCTTGTCGGTGAGGGTGCCCCACAGGCGCAGTCGCAGCATCCCGCCGTCGGGGTAGATGTCCATCCGCACCTCGGTGACCGGAGCGTCGACGGTGACCGGGAACCGGTGGCGGCAGTCGGGCTGCAGCCGTGTCGGCGGCAGGAGCTCCACCCACGGCCCGTTCCCGTCGCGACCCTTCAACGTTGCTCGGCCCGGGGAGTTGCCGAGGAAGTGGGTGGTGTCGAACTCGACCATGTGCACCACCCCCTGGGTGGCGAGCGCGACGGTGACCCAGTCGTTGCCGCCGTCGCGCCGGCGCGCGGTCTCCCAGCCCTCGCCCATGGTGCGGCCCCGGCCGGGGAGCAGCAGGTTGTTCGGCGACGAGAAGAACCGGTTGGAGCAGCCGGAGACCGAAGCGCCGTTCTCCAGCGCGGCGAGGTCGACCGGCCCCAGGTCCAGCAGGTCCGGGTCGGGCCGCGCGACGCCGTGCACCCGTAGCCGGGCGACACCGCCGTCGGGGTAGATCGACAGCCGCACGTGGGTGTAGCAGTGGCGGTCGGACACCGCGTAGTCGTTCTTGGTGTTCCCGGCCGCGCTGGTCGGCGGCACGAGTTCAGTCCATTCCGCCGCCAATACCTCGTCGATGCTCGGGTAGCCGGGGACGTAGGCCGCCTCGATCGAGACCTCGTCGGGGAAGTTGCCCTTGAACCACGCCGTGTCGACGACGACGCCGTAGATGATCCCTGGCGCCCCGAGTCGCACGATCGCGCTGTCATGTCCGTCGTCGCGCCGACGGCGCGTCTCCCAGCCGTCGTAGACCTGGCCGGTGTGCCCGAAGGTGGCCGGGCTGAACTCGGCCGGGGTCGGCTTGATGAGGTTCTGGCGCTGCGCAAACAGCTCGTCGTTGGCCCAGATCACCGATCCACCGATGAGTCGGCCCGCCAGATCGGGAAGGGTGTGGACCGCGTCGGCGGTGGTCATCGGCTCCCCAATGGTCGTCGGTGGACGAGGTCGTCGAGCACGGTCTCGTCGATGTCGCTGGCGTGTTCGCGGACCTGGGTCAGTGTGAATGCGCCGCACCCCAGGCCGCGAACCACCAGTGAGGCGAGTGCCTGTGCGGTGGCGGGCTCGTCCACAGACGTGCCGGTGGTCGCGTGCCCACGGTACGCCGCGATGCGGGCGACGGCGGTGGGCATGGCCTCCCGGTAGAACGCGAGGGTCGCCGCCCAGCGGCTCACCAGGTGCCCGGGATGCATGTCCCAGCCCTGATAGATGCCCCCGGCGAGTGCGCGCGTGACCAGGTCGAAGTGCAATGCCAGGGCGGCGCGCTGCTCGTCGGCGGTGCCCGTCGGCGCGACCTGCGTCGAACCGTCGGACACCCAGACGCCTGCCTGGGCGGCGGCCAGCATTATCACGGCCTTCGCGTGGTCGGCGGCCGGATGGGCCAGCGACTGATGGCGCGGTGCGATGCCCAGTGCCGCGGTGTAGTCGTAGGTGCCGAAGTGCAGCGCGCTGCAGCGGCCGTCGGATTCGCGGATGGCCCGGGCGATGCCGTCGGTGCCGTCGGCGCCCAGCACGATGTGGGGGCTCTCGATCTGCAGTTCGAAGCCCAGCGACCGCTCTGGCAGGCCGTGGGCGCGTTCCAGCGTCTGGCAGATCGCGATGATCGCGGCGACCTGGTCGGCGCTGCGCACCTTGGGCACGGTGAACACGAAACCGTCGGGGACGCCGCCAGCGCCGTCGAGCACCAGTGCCAGCGTCTGTAGTCCACGGCGCCGTTCGGCGGGCTCGAGGCCACGGGCACGGATGCCGAACCGCGGCGGGGAACCGCCGAGGCCGGCGAGCACTGCGCCCACCCGCCGTGCGTCGGCGTCCTCCGCGGCATCACCGAGGTGGGTGTAACCGTCCTCGAAGTCGGCGCGCAGATCCTGGATGGGGGCGGTCGCCAGAATGCGGTCGAGCGCGTCGACGTCGACGCCCCCGCCGAGTGTCGCAACGAACGCCGAATGCTCCTCGAGTAGGGCGCGGGCCTGCGACTGCCACTGTGCGACGGTGTCGGGCGACACCCGGTCGGCCGGCACGTACACCGAGTGGATCGGCTGATTCCCGCCGCGGTCACCGGGGTAGTCGCGGGCGAGCGCGGCATCGACCGGCGCCAGCAGCGCGTCGATCCGACGCAGCGCCTCCTCGATGTCGACAGTCATAGCCGGAGCCTAGGTCACTGGAGCGGACCTCCGTTTTGTTTAATCCTCCAACAATCGGAGGTCGACGACGATCGCGCCCGCCGGAGTCAGCGGGCGACCGCCCCGGGACTTAGCCTGAAGCGATGACGACCGACGACTACTGGGTCAGTGTGGCCAACGCCCTCGACGCCGAGGCGCTCCAATCGGTGTGCGCGGCCCCGGGCTGGGGCGAATCGGTGATGGCGGCTCGTCCCATCGGCACCGTCGACGATCTGTTGGCCACCTCCGATTCCGCCGTCGCCGCACTCGACGACGACGGGATCGCCGCCGCGCTGGCCGGGCATCCGCGGATCGGGGAGCGCAGCGATCACGCCTCGTCGGCGCGGGAACAGGCGGCGGTGCTGGATGCCGGGGTCGGTTTCGCGGAGAAGATGGCGGCGGCGAACGCACGCTACGAGGAGCGGTTCGGCCACGTCTACCTGGTGGCCGCTGCGGGACGCTCGCCCACCGAACTGCTGGACCTGCTGGAGTCGCGCCTGGGCAACGACCCCGCCACGGAGGCGGGCGTCGTGCGATCGGAGTTGGCTTCGATCAACCGGTTGCGCTTGATCCGGCTTCTCGACGACGCGGTGGCCGTGCCCGTTTCCACCCACGTGCTCGACACCACGACGGGGCGCCCCGTCGTCGGGATGCGCGTCGAACTGATCGGCCCCGACGGTCCCGTCGCCGACGGCCGCACCGATTCCGACGGCCGGATCCCCGGGTTCGCGGTGGTGACCCCCGGTCGGTACACGGCGGTCTATCACACCGGCGAACACTTCCCCGACGGGCTGTACCCGGAGGTGGCCATCACCGTGAACCTGTCGCCGGGCAAGATCCACCTCCCGCTGCTGCTGTCGCCGTTCGCGTATTCCACCTACCGCGGAAGCTGAATGGCTTTACCCGGGTGAACCGCCCGTGAAACTGCCGCTTGACACGACCGCCCTAGTTTCTGACGTATGAAGATCCTCATCGTCGGAGCGGGTATCGGTGGTACAAGTGCGGGCATTGCGCTGAAGAGGCTGGGCCACGAGGTCGTGATCTACGACCAGATGCGCGAGAACAAGCCGGTCGGTGCGGCGCTGTCGCTGTGGTCCAACGGCGTCAAGGTCCTCAACTGGTTGGGACTGGCCGACGAGGTCGCGGCGCTCGGCGGCTCGATGGACTCCATGGCCTACCGAGACGGGCGCACGGGTGAGACGCTGTGCGAGTTCTCACTTGCTCCGGTCACCGAGAAGACCGGCCAGAAGCCGTACCCGGTCGCCCGCGCCGACCTGCAGGCACTGCTGATGGAGACCTTCGGGACCGACGACATCCACCTGGGCATGCGGATGGAGAAGATCGTCGACGACGGTGAGCAGGTCACCATCACGTTCGCCGACGGCTCGACCGACTCCGCCGACATGCTGATCGGCGCCGACGGCGCGCGGTCGATCACCCGCGACTACGTGACCCCCGACGGTGAATCGTTCCCGGTCCGCGAGTACTCCGGCTACACGAACTTCAACGGGCTGATCGCCATGAACACCGACATCGGCCCGGTCGACCAGTGGACCAGCTACGTCGCCGACGGCAAGCGTGCCTGTGTCATGCCTGCTGGTGGCGACAAGTTCTACTTCTGGTTCGATGTGCCGCGCGAGCCCGGCGACCGGATCGCCGATGGCAAGGCCAAGTTGAGCGAGGAGTTCGCCGGTTGGGCGGCGGGCGTCGCGGCGCTGATCGACACGATCGACCCCGAGGTCTCACTCAATTGCGTCGAGATCTGGGACGTCACCCCATTCCCGAATTGGGTCAAGGGCCGCGTGGCGATCCTCGGCGATGCCGCCCACAACACCGCCCCCGACATCGGACAGGGCGCGTGCTCGGCGTTGGAGGACTCGTTCGCCCTGGCGATCAGCGTCGCGACGAACACCGTCAGCGTGGCGGACACGCTGCTGCGGTACGAGAAGATCCGCGCGGAACGCGCCGGAGAACTGGTGCTGCGCGCCCGCAAGCGCGGGGAGGAGACCCACGCCTTCGACGAGGAGGCGACCCAGGCCTGGTACGACAGTCTCAAGGGTGCCGACGGCACCGCCATCATCAAGGGCATCGTCGGCAACATCGAGGACAGTCCGATCAATCTGGGTGCCGGGCTACTGGGCTGATCCGCGCGGAGGGTTCTGGCGCTCAGCGCAGATCCATCGCCAGGCGCAGGTCCAACCGGTCGCGCGTGTCGCCGAGGTCCCGCCCGGTCAGTTCCTCCACCCGGCCGATGCGGTAGCGCACCGTGTTCTGGTGCATGTGCATAGCGTCCGCGGTGCGGACCCACGAGCAGCCGTGGGCCATGAACGAGTCGAGGGTGTCGACGAGTCCGGCACCGGTGGTGGCGTCGTACTCGTGCAGCGGGCCGAGGACGCGGCGGACGAAATCGCGGCGGACCTGGTCGGGCAGGTGCGAGAACAATGCGGCGGCCGTGCCGAGTTCGGCCGCCGACGTCACCGACAGCGATTCGCCTGCCCCGCTGCCCGCCGTCTCGTCGCGACCCCGGTCGGCCGCTTGGCGGGCGCCGCGCACCGCACCGCCGACACTGGTGTCAGTGACCTCGCAATAGCCGACGGCGAGATCGCCCTCGACGAGGGGGACGATGCGGCGCAGGTGTCGCCAGAGTGTTTCGGCGAGACCGGATGGCCGTACCGGGACGTGGGCGACGACATCGCCGTCGACGACTGTCACCACCGCGGCCCCGGTGAGCGTGGCCAGGACATCCCGGAGTACCGGGCGGACCTGGTCGGGATCAGCGCAGCGCACCACCAGGACGACGCCGGTGTCGGGCCCATCGACGCCACCGACGATCTGCTCGGTGACGAGTTCGTCGCGGCGATCGGCCAGGCGCATCGAGTCGGCGTCGCGCGCGGCGACCAGGGCGGCCACCGATGCGAACTCGGTGAAGGCGTCCATGGCGTCGGCGGCCAGCAGTGGCGGTGGTGAATCGACGACG
>CAZVVS010000090.1:0-14551 GCA_964630585.1 uncultured Gordonia sp. | reverse complement strand
GGGGGTACGCGGAGAAGTGGTTACGGCCTGTTCAGTACACGTGCGCGCGCATGAGGCTGACGTTGTACGTCGACCACTGGCTGAGCGTGAAGTACAGCTCGTCACCGGTCGACCACGGGTGCATGAACCCGCCGTACAGCTCCGTGCGCGAACCGGAGTCGACGAGGCGCGTCGGCTCCGACCATGCCCCCTGCGGCGTACGGGACGTGCGGATCATGATCCCGCTGCGCACCGGGTCGAGGTAGGTCCTCTCCCACCGATCAGCGACGGCGTTGTGGCGGACGGAGAGCTCTCCGGTCGGACCACCGAAGAGCACCGAAGCGGCGTTGGCGTCCCGCGTCGGGGTCCATCGGCCGTCACGCCAATACTGGTAGGCCGTCTTGTTGAGCACGTCCTCCTTGCGGACGCGCGCCAGGCCGACCGAGCCGTAGCGCGAGTTTGGTGTGCCGAACATGTAGACGTACCCGCCGTCGGGGACCATCGACGACACCTGGAACTGTGACGTCCCGAAGACGTTGTCCCACCGCATGTAGGGGTCCCTCGTCCAGATCGAGCCACCATCGTCGGAATAGGCCAGACCGCCGTAGTTGGTCAGCCACGTGTTCGCCAGCTGCCCCCACATGCGCACCGACATGTACGTCATGAACTGTCGGGCGCCGACCGCGAAGCCCGACGTCGGGATCGTCGTCAGCTCGTAGTTGTTGATGTGGCGCGAGTCGACGACCTGCACCGCGTGGCAGCGGCTGTCCTGGATCATCGTGTCGATCGCCATGCCGTCGGCGAGCTTCTTGTCGGAACTGAAGCCGATGACGTTGGAGCGCCAGTCGCCGCCGTTGGCGCCCGGCGGCCGGAAGCCGTTGCCGAACGTGTCGCCGAACGCCACCGCGATCTGGCCCGGCTTGCTCTCCCACATGATGCCCAAGTCGGTGCCCATCACCTGCCAGCGCTTGTCGGTGCGGCTTGTGGACCCCTGCCCGGTCAGCGTCGACACCCACCGCACCGGCCCGACGCGCGGCGCGCGCGGCGCCCTCTCCAGCGGTGCACGGTCCCAGCCCGGGTCGACCTTGCGCGGCGGTGGCGGGAGCTTCGGCGGATTGGGGTTGGGCACCGAGAAGGGAATGGTGATCGGCGACGGCTTGAGCGTCACCTTGGGTGCCTCGAGACTGCCCAGTGATCCGTTCACCGAGGGCGCGGGCTTCTTGGGGTCGGTGATGTCCGGGCACGGGTCGACGCACCGCTTCTTCTTCGACGGCGGTGGCTGCGACTTGATCCGGACCGGAGTGTGCTGCGGCGCCGGCTCGGGAACCGGGAGGAACCGCAAGTACGGCAAGTCAAGGCGGTATTCCTTGGGGATCATGTCAGCCGGCCCGAACGGATGCGGTTGAGGCTTGGGCGGCAGATCGTTGATACAGCCCGAACTCGGCAGGTCCGGCGCTGCGTGCGCGGCCTGCGCTGAGGTCAACACCGCCCCGGTGGCGAGCGCAGCCGACAGCGCGAGAAGTGCTGCGCGTCTACCGCCGTCGCCCATGGGGCGCAAGGTTACCGCGTCAGATTCTGGTGGGCTCCCCGCGACGCGGGGCGAGACCCAACCGTGACGGGGCCCGGCTACGCGCTAGGCGTTGCCCCTCTTCCACACCGACCACGGGATGTTCCAGTCGCCGAGACCATCGATGCCCGACAATCGCGGACCCTGGGTGAACTTCACCGTCACCGGGTCGCCGCGCAACGTGTTCTGCATGACCCACAGAGCGTTGTCGGGGCTCAGGTTGAGGCAGCCGTGACTGGTGTTGGTGTTGCCCTGGGCCCACACCGACCACGGGGCGGAGTGGAAGTAGATGCCGCTGTAGGACATCTGCGTGGCGTAGTCGACCGGGGTGCGGTACCCGTCTGCCGAGTTCACCGGCACACCGTAGGTGGACGAGTCCATGACGAGTCGCGCGTGCTTGTCGCCGACGATGTAGATGCCGTTGTCGGTCGGGGTACCGGGCTTGCCCATCGAGGTGGGCATCCGCCGGATGACCTTGCCGTCGCGCTCGAAGGTCACCATCTTGGTGCGATCATCGGCGGTGATGAGCATCTGCCGGCCGATGCGGAACGTCGACTTCACGTTCTTCTGGCCGTAGACGCCGTCGCCGAGGTCCTTGCCGAACACGTTGACGTCGACGCTCACCTTGGTGCCGGGCTTCCAGAACTCCGCCGGGCGCCAGCGCACGTCCTGCGGGCTGACCCAGTAGAACGCGCCCTCGACTTTGGGCTCGGTGGTGATGGTGATCGCGTCCTGGACCGCCTTGCGGTTGGTGATCGGCTCGTCGAACTTCACCGAGATCGGTTGACCGACGCCCACGACCTCACCGTTGCGCGGGACGAGGTAGGGCATCGTGAAGTTGTTCGCGGTGCTCGTCGTGAAGGAGCGCGAAACGTCGGCCGTGCCGCCGACGCCCTTGGCCTGTGCCGTCAGCGTGTACCGGCTCGCGAAGTCCATCGGCACGCTGTTGGTCCAGGTCGCACCGTTGTCGGTGATCTCACCTGGGATTACTTTTCCGCCGCTGGTGACCTTCACATCGGTCAGCGAACCCTGCTCCACCTTCACCGTGACCGGCGAGCCCGGCTGGACGCCGATGGCGTTCTCCTTCAGGACGGCGCTGCCGTCGGTGATGGTCATCTCCGGAGCCGCGAGGTCGGAGAACTGCGACGCGTCACTGACCGCGTCGGAGTACGTCGGCGACTTGGTGCATGCGCTGAGCAGCCCCACCAGTGCCATCAGCACCGCCAAGACCGCCACGGGCAGGCGTCGAGTCTGACTCAAGCTATGGGGGTAACCCATCATTCTCCAACCATCGGTTTCTTCACGATTCGAGCGCAGGTCGGTCAACCGGGTGCGGACACCGGGACAACCTGCAGTCTTGTGTCCAATTGTAGGCGAATCCGGCGAACTTGACACATCGCGCAGGTCGGGCCGTGTGTCGCCGATCGTGACGCGACTACACTCGCCAAACATGACCACCGACCGGCAGTGGCGACTCGTCGGCCGATATGTCCTGACCTCGGTGACCGTCGCCGTCGTGGGCTATCTCGCCGTCCTCGCCGCGTGGCCGACGATCCGCGACCATCTACCCGCGGCCCTCTCCTGGTTCGGCCGGCCCAACTCGTCGTTGTCCATCGCTATTTCACTCGCGCTCGTGCTGGCGCTGACCTACATCTACACCCGCGGCAAAGCGGGTGCCCCGGTGGCCGTGGTGGCGTGTCTGGCCGGGCTCAGCGCCATCCTTGGGATGGCGTCGTATCTGCGCTGCTCGGACCGAACCCACCCATTTTTCTTCACCGCGGTCATCTGGACGGCCAAGCTGATGCGCGGCGACGCGGGCAACGGCGACGAGTGTCTCGCACGGGCCTCGGCAGACACCCCGATCGCCGTCTACGTGGCCCAGCTGACGGCCCTGACCGCCGTCGTCCTGTCGTTGGTCGGCGTTGCCGCGGTCCTCCTGCGGTCCCAGTTCGACCGCCTCCGGATCCGGGGCGCCCGTTCGGTCACCGCGGTCATCGGGATCGACGACGACAGTGCCCCCCTGGTGACGGCGATCGCCGGCGCACTGTCCCGCGGGTCGGTGCTGGCCATCGTCACCGGATCGTCCGAGCGCCCCTGTATCGCCCAGGCACGAGCTCAGGGCGCGCGCATCGTGACGGTCGACTTCGCCCGCACCGAGTCGTGGGCGTCGCTGTCGTTGTACGGCAAGCTCGACGCCCTGTACCTGTTGGATGCGAACGCCACGCTCAACCTCACCCGACTCGACGTCCTCTCCGAAGTGGGAGCAACCCGCGACCGTAAACGGTTGCCGGTGGTCGTGCGCATCGACGATCCGTGGCAGGCGGCGGCCTGGCGCGCCGAACAGTTCGACCGAGCCCGGTCCGAAGCCGTCCCGGCCGGTGACCGCTGGTTGCGCGACACCGTCGGCCGTTATGAGGTGACGGCCCGCAAACTCATCGGGCAGATCATCGCCGAAGGCGTCGAGAAGATCGTCATCTGCGGGACGTCGCAACTGACACTGGCACTGTGCGCCGAGCTCGCGGCCCGTCAGCTCGACGCGGACTATGACGGACGGGCCCCCCTCCCCGACGCCGTCATCGTCGACGACGGCGCCGACGAGGTCGTCGCCGATCATCGTCGCTCCCGCACCGAGATGGGACTGCCCGCGGAGCGCCCACCGATCACCGCCGTCGACGAGCGCCCGACGATCTCCACGCTGACCGAGCAGATCGCCGACGATCCGACGAAGACTGCCGTCGTCCTGGTCGATACCGATCTCGACCCGACACTGGCGACGCGCATCGCGCTGCGCTACCCGCGGACACCGGTCTTCGCACACACTGCGGCGGGGGCGATCGGCACGGCACCCATCGGATACGCCCAGGCGCGGCCCGTCGTCGGCCGCCTGCACATGTTCGAGACGACGATGGAGATCCCCGACGGCCAGGCCCACGATTCGTGGGAGATTGCTGCACGGTCGATTCACGAGCGCTACGTCAACCCCAACGGCGGTGCGGCCGCTCAGCCGTGGGACCGGCTCGACGAGTTCTACCGGGAATCCAACCGGCGCCAAGTGGCCAACGCGCTGTGGATCGTCGAGACACTGAGCAACCGGACCTGGCGCAGCGGCACCGACGAGGAATCGTGGGTTCCCCGACATGCCGACACCCAACCGCTGGACCAACTCGCAGCGCTCGGCTTCGACGAACCGACCGCGTTGCGCATGGCCCAAGCCGAACATGAGGACTGGTGTCGCTTCTACCGCGCCAACGGCTGGACGTCCGGTGAGCGCGACAACGAGCGCAAACGCCACAACCTGCTGGTGCCCTGGTCGGAGATCGAGGCCGATCCGACGAAACTCACCCGCGCACTGACGAGCCTGGCGGGGACGCTGACGAAATTGCGCGAACTCGGCTACCAGACGGCACGCAAGGACGACGACGTCAGCGCCGTCGACGATTGGCAAACGTTCGAGCGCGTCGGCGAGGTCGTCGCCCGACAGCGGTTCGAGGACTGGACGTGGACGACGTCCGGTGGCGACGAGATGACCGCCGGCCCGGGCGACTGGGAGGTGCGCACGTCACCCGATGGTCCAGTGCGATCGGTGCGCGACGACGTCTTCACGGCGACGTACGAACTCATCGACGGCGATCGGTACCGTCGGATCGGCGAGGTGCACGCTCGCCCCGCCCACGACGGCGAAATCATCGATACCCTCGAGGGCCCGGTTCCCGCCCAGCCCGGCGACTGGGTGATCGAGGGTGAGGGCGGCGAGCAGTGGCCCGTTCCCGCCGACGAATTCGGCGAGAAGTACCAGCCGAGCACTCCCCCTCGATAGACACCGGGGTTCACGTCAGGGCGAGGACGCGAGCCGGCCCGCCGGTCCCCCCGGCGAACTTCGGCGCACCCACGACGACCCGCGCGCCCAACCGCGGCACCGACAGTAGGTTGGCCATCGTCTCCACGGCATAGCGGCCCGACCCCAGGATCGCGGTGTGCGCACCGACCGCGTCACGGATGTCGACCGACATCGTGTCGGTCCCGATCGCGACGACCGCCCTCTCGGCGATGAGCATGCGCACCGCATCGGGATCGAAACCGGCGGCGTCGGGTCCGCCGGTGCGCGGCTGCCAACCGGTGTGCAGTGCCACCAGCGCTCCGCGGGGGATGCGGCCGTGGCGGTTCTCGAAGTCGGCAATGTCGCGCTCGGTCAGCAGTGCGCGCGGGTTGCGCCGGGCTTTGCGCTCGATGCTGATGACGACCAGCGGCGCCACCAGATCGGCCGGCGCGATCCGGTCGACAGTGATGCCGTTGCCGATCTTGTGCGCGGGCGCGTCGACGTGGGTTCCCGAGTGCTCGGCAAAGCCCAGCCACCGGGTGGCATAACCCGAGTTCCCGGGGCCCACCGTCGACCTCTGAACGGAGGTGAACGGCGGGTTGCCCGGCCACATCGGGAAGCTCGGCGAAAGGTCGTGCGTGAGGTCGACGACCCGGCCCGACGGCGGTGGCGAGGCGGCGGCCACCGCCGGACTTCCCAAACCGGCTAACGCCAGCCCCGATACGACGGCGCTCGCCCGCAACGCATCACGGCGCGACAGGCGGCGCGCCTCGTCGTGGGCATGGCGGACGATCTCGTCGTCGCACATCTCAGCCGGCCCAGCGAACGCGCAGAACCTTGTCGGCGTGCTCGCCGTTGCTCGTCGTCACCAGCAACGCCCCGTCGGGGGTCACGGCCAACCCGCGCAGCCGACCCTCGGAGTCCTTGAGCGCCTCGGCCGTCTCGACGACACGACGACCGTCGGGCGACAGGCGCATGAAGACCAACCGCTTGCCCTTCAGCGTCGAGACGACCAGTCCTCCGCTGAACCGGCCCCACCCGCTTTGGGGCAGGAACGCCAAGGCGGCAGTGGCGAGTGTCGAGTTGCCGGTCCGCCACACTGGGAAGACCGCGCCCGGCACACGGTCGGGATCGGTCATCGGCACCGACTCGTCGTAGATCAGCGGCGCCCGGTTGGGGCTGTAACCATAGTTACCGCCGGAGCGCAGCAGGTTCAGCTCGTCGTCCTTGTCGGTGCCGTGCTCGATCACGTACACCTGGCCGGTCTCTGGCCGCACCGCAACGTCCTGCGGGTTGCGATGTCCCGTCGTGTAGACCGGGCTCGCCGGATTGGGGTTCCCCGCCGCCGGAGTACCGTCGAGATTGATGTGCAGCACTTTGCCCTCGAACGTCGCCGGGTTCTGCGCACCGCCGGGACTCACGTTGTCACCGGTCGAGATCCACAGCGTGGAGCCCCATGCCGCGATCCCACACCCCGCGTGGCGTCCCGACGCATTGGCTGGAATCCCCGACAGCACGGTGCGCTCACGCGTGAGTCCGGACCAGTCGTCGGCGACCTTCCAGGCGACGATCCTGATCTCCTGGCCGGTATTCGGCCACGGCACCGGCAAGTCGGCGCTGCCCAGCGGAATGGTCGGTGCACCGGGCCTGGTGAACTCCGCCTGGCAGGTGTATGCCCGGCGGTTCCCGGCGAACCCGCGGTCGAGGGCCACGCCCATCAACCCGGCTTCCTTGACGGCGAACAGGTTCGACAGGTCGGCACGCATCACTTGCGTGCGACCGTTCGGGTGGACCGCGACGAACGGCCCGGCCCGCTGCGTCACCAATGCCGTGCCGTCGGTCGCCACCGCGACGCCCCACGGGATCTCCAGACCCCGGGACAACGCTGTGACGTCGAGCCGGGGTGCGGCGAACGCCTTCGGCGGGACGGTCAAGAGGCTGGTGGCCAGCAGCAAGGCACCAATGACGACAGCGGCGGAGAGCGTGCGGATGGCCATCAGTCCCCTTCGATCGGCAGGTCAGGACAGCCTTTCACATAGTCGAACGACTTGCCGACAACCCGGTTCCACGTGTCCCGGCTCATGTTCGAATCGAGCAGGCCACAGACGTCGTCTCGCGTCACCTTCACGCGGAACACCTTGTCGCCGACGTCGAGTCCGCTGCCGCCGGCCAAGAACTGCAGGCCCGAACGCCCAAGGGACTCGGGTAGTCGGACCGAGAAGACCTCCTGGCCGTCGGCGAGGCGCCACACGCGAATCGTGTTGCCCGCCTCCGCATTTCCCGACGAGCGGGCGGCGACCGTGGCACCGTCGGCACTCAGCGCGACGGCATCACCCTGACGGACGGGGAACATTGCCTGCTGCTTGGCCTTCCCCGCGTCGAACGCGCCGGAATAAACGTGCAGGTTGCCCCCCTTCCACGAGACGGTGGCGAAGCGACTGCCGACGATCGTCGCGGCCGACTGGCGCTCGACGAAGTCCTCGCGCGACCGCTCGGTACCGGTCAGCCCGTCGACGACGGTCCGCGCACTCGTCGCGATCAGCGCCATCGTCAATCCGCCGCGCCCTTCGTCGAGCGCGACTGCGAGCACGTACTCGTCGTCGTCCTGCTCCCCGTGGTACTCGGCGACCATGCGGCGCTGATCGAGGTCCCAGATCTGGGCATCGCTGCTGCAGTAGCCGATGGCGACGTAGCGCCCGGACGGACTGAAAGCGGCCTTCGTCGACGCAGCGACCGGACAGCCGCGCGGCTCGGTGATCGTGGTTTCGATGACCGGCTGCTCCGCCCCCTGCAGCGCGAAGACCGCCATCTTGGTCTCGCCGGTGAGTCCCTCGGTCATCGCAACGCGCATGCGGGTCGGATCGAAGGCGGTCACCGTCGACGGTGCTCCCGCGGGCAGGTCGCGCTCGAACTCGGTGCGCAGCGCACCGTCGGTGAACTTCGCGACGGTCACCCCGCTGCCACTGGAGCGGGCACTCAAACCGCCCCGATCATCGTCGACGCCGAGTCCGTCGAAGGCCTGCGCGGGCCGCGACAGCACGACGGCACTGTCGGTGGACAGGACCAAGGTGCCGTCCTTGGTGTAGACGAGGTGCCGCACAGCGCCGGGGGCCGGCAGGAGGCTCGGCTTCTCCGACTGCCAGGCCCCGCGATCCGTTCCCTTGACCGGGATCAACCGGATCCCGTCGGCCGTGGCGAGTGCTACGCGGGTTCCGTCATAGTTGATCGCAATGGCCGGATCCGGCCGACTGCCGCCGACCACCGGCTCGGTCAGGATCGAGCTCGACGTGAACACATCCCCGGAGCGATCGCTGCCGTGGAAGATCCGGGCGCCGAACTTACCCGCGGCGAGAAGCGACTTCTGGTCACCACTGAAAACGAAAGCCGTCCCGTACTGCTTGGCGGGCAGGTCGAGGCGCCCGAGACGACGGCGCTTGAGGACGTCCCACAGGGCGTAGGTCTGGTCGGGCTCCTCGACCACCGATACCCCCGAGATCATGGTGGCCACCGGGTCACCCGTCCCCACCTCGACCCGGGTGTCGGGGCCGTCGGGGTACAGCGACATCCGCCGCTCCTGCGGGCGGCCCGCGACCTGACGGATGACCAACAGCCTGTCGTCGGTCAGCGTCGCGAACCCGACGAGCAGCGGATCGTCGTCGGCCCAGCGTCGCGCACCGGTCGTGACGTCCCAGTTCTGGATCTGCGGCCTGGTCTCGTCGGGGGCGAAGAGGACAAGGCGGTTTCCACTGCTGGAGAAGTTCCCCTGGGGTGCCTTCTCGAACGTGCCGATCTTCCCACCGAACGGCTTACCGGCGGCGTCGACAAAAGTGATCATCTCCGTCGACGGGTGCCACAATGCGATCCGGGCGCCGTCGTCGCTGACCGTCACGACGACGGCGTCGTCGCTTGTGGTGGTCGTCGCCGTCGTCGCATCGGTGATCCCGGTGCGATTCCCGACGGTGCTCACGACTGTGCTTCCGCCGACGAAGACGCGACCCGACCGCTGTCCGCCACCCAGCTCGGCGACATAGCGGTCGGCCGGACGGACAGCAATGGCACCGGGCAGTTGGTCGAGGAACAGGTCGTTGCGCGCCCGCTGCGTCGCATCGGACCGCAGTGCCGACGCGACGGTGATCTTCTGCACGCCCTCGACGGCATTCGTGTCGATGGCCGAAGCGCCCTCACCCGCGAGCAGTCGTGCCAGGCTCAGCTGTGACTGCTGCTGCGCTTCATTGCGCTGCATGAAGGCCAGCACGCCGGCACCGAGAGCCAACACCAAGAGCACAGACAGGCCGACGATGGCGGCCCGGGCCATGCGCATCGTCTTGCGGTGCTGCGCGACGTTCTCCCCGACGAGCACATCCCGATCGATCCCGCGCACCGCCGACGACAGGTCGGCCACCGCATTGGTGAACCGTGGGTCGTCGGGGTGGACGGTGCTACTCGACAATGTCAGATCGACCCAGCGAGGCTCCTCGGCATATGCACCTCGCAGAGCCTGGGGCACTGTGCTCTGTGCGGTGAAGTCGTTGCGGCTACGGTCCCACTCCAACGAGCCGTGCTGGAGGACCAGCAGGACGGTCTGCGAGCCCTTGTTGGCGATCCACCATCCGATCTCCTTGCCGACGTATTCCGAGGCGGCTGACTCCGGTGTCACCAGCAGAATCAGGTGCGACGATTCGCGCAGCCCCCGTTCGATCGTCGACCACAGTGCGGTGTTCGCCGCCATCGACTGGTCGTCGCGGAACACCCGGACCGCCCGCATCTTGTTCCACGGCTTGGCGAAACGCTCCAACGACGTTTGCAGTTGCGAGGCCAGCGCCGTCGACGGTGCCCGGGCGTAGCTGATGAACGCCTCGTAGGTCTCCGGTGTCGGCACTACTCCCCCTCGATCGGCAGACCGGGACAAGCCTTCACGTACTTGTAAGCCTTCCCGACGGTACGGTCCCAGGTCTGCCGGCTCATATTCGCGTCGAGCAGGCGGCACACATCCTCGACGCTGGTCTTGAGGCGGTAGACCCGCGCCCCACTGGCCTTGAGGGTCACGCCCCGACCGTCGTCGACGAACTCCGGGTTGGCGCCCGAACCATCGGCCACCGCGGCGGCGAGAAGCTCTTCGCCGCTGCCGACGGACCAGGCGTACAGCCGGTTGGCCGCACCGCCGAGACCGACGTAGCCGGCTGCCACCGTGCTCCCGTCCCCGCTCAGCGCGATCCCGCCCACGCGGTCCAAGCCAGTTACGAAAAGTGCTCGTCCCAAGCGTGGTGCCGCGGCGTTGCCGTAGACGCGGATCCGGGAATCGGAGGGGGTGTACAGGGCGATCCGACCACCGGCCAGGAAGGCGTTGGAAATCGGATCGTCGAAGGTGTCCTCCACCTCGGTCTTGCCGGTTGCGATGTTGACGACGCTGCGCATCGCGCCGGTCACCACGATGAGTTTCGCATCACGACCGGACTCGTCGAATGCGCCGGTGACGACTTCACCGGTCGACGGCTGGAACTCGCGGAGCCGCTGGCCCGAATCGAGGTCCCAGACCGTCACCCGGTTGCCACAATTCGCGGCCGCGAGATAGCGGCCGGAGTCGCTGGACCAATACGTGATGGGCGACCTCGACGAGCATGCCGGCGGGTCGAGCAGGGTCAGGGTGCGGGCGGGCGCATCACCGCGGAGCGTGACCACCGAGATCTTCAGCCGGCCGGCGGAATCCGCGCGTCCGGTCATGACGATCTGCATCCGCTTGGGACTGAACGCCCGGATCGTCTCGTACGCCGGCGTGCCCTCCTTGCGGAACCAGGGCACGGCGACGCCGTTCTCGTACCGGTACACATCCACGCTGCCGTAGTCGTTGGACACGCCCAACCCCGCCCGGTCGGCGATCATCTCGGGGGCGACGGGGGTTTTGGCGATCTCGAACAGCAACACGCCGCCCTCGGTGGAGAGCAGCGCGCGGCCTCCCCGGCTGAACGAGACGTTGCGCACCCCGCCGGGAGCGGGCAGGGTCTGCGGATCCCAGCCGTTGGTCGGGACCATGAGCACACCGTCACGGGTCGTGACGATCGCCTGCTGGCCGTCGTGGCTCAATGCTGCGTTGTTCTGGTCGAACATGGGGATCGACGCCGGATCGTTGACGATCAGCTTGGCCGACGGTTGCCGCCCCTGATCGTCGGGAATCGTGAAGACGATCGCCCCGAACCCGCCGGTCGCGAGCATGCTGCCCCCGTCGCCACTGAAGGCGAACTCCGAGAACGACGCCGATCCCGTCGGAGGTTTGATCGGCGCGATGCGGCGCGCGGCAAGCAGGTCCCACAACGCGTACGAGCCGTCGACGGCCCTGATCACGGCCTGCCCGCGCGGACCGGTCCAACTGTCGACTCCCCTGGTCACGTCTCGACGCGTCTGCGGCCCGTCGCCGTAGACCGCGAAGACCATCTCTCTCGTCCGGGCGTCTGGGGAAGTACTGGCTTGATGCATGACGAGGAGTTTGTCGTCGGCCAGCGTCGCGGCCCCCACAATCGTCGGATTCGTGTCCTGCCACCGCAGGGTCCCCGACTGCACGTCCCACGCCTGGACTCGACGGCGGCTCTCGGAGAGCCCCAGGTTGAACAGAGTCTTACCGCTCGACGAGAAGGCCGCCTTGGGTGCCGCGGTGAACGGCCCCACCGGTGCACCCACGCGCTGGCCGTCGAGGTGGAGGACCTCCAGCATCTGCGTCGACGGGCGCCACAGCGCGATCCGGCTCCCGTCGGCGCCGACCGCCACGCCGACGGCGTCGGGATGGCGGTTCACCTTCAGCGTGTCGGCGTCGGTGACGACAGCCACGCCCCCCACCGTCGACAGCAGTGTGTTGCCCGAGCTGAACACGCGGCCCGTCCCCACGCCGCTGGTCTCGAGCCCCGACGCGCGGTCGCCCTGCAGGATCCGCGCGACGCCGAACAGGTCCTGCTCCATCAGGTCGGTACGGGTGCGCTGTGTCGCGGCCGGCTCGAGCACCGATGCGACGGTGATCTTCTGCACCGCCTCGCGCAACGAGTTGCCGTCCAGCGCGGCGGTGCCCTCGACGGCGAGGCGCTGGGCGAGGCTCAAATTGGCCTGGCGTTGTGCTTCGTTGCCTCGGACGAACGCCAGCACGCCGGCCCCCAGTGCGGCGACGAGCAGTAGCGACAATCCGATGATCGCCCCGCGCGCCATCCGCATGGTCTTGCGGTGCTGCGCGACGTTCTCGCCGACGAGCCGGTCGCGGTCGATCCCCCGCACGGCCGAAGACAGGTCCGCCACCGCGTCGGTGAGCTTGTCGCCGTCGGCCAACTCGGCGTCGGTGAACGAGCTCAGATTCGTCCAACGGGGCTCCTCGGGGTACGCGCCGCGCAACGCAGTCGGCACCGCACTGTCTCCGGTGAAGTCGTTGGTCGACCGGTCCCACGCCAGCGGGCCGCGCTGGTGGACGAGCAGGATGGTTTGCGACCCCTTGTGGGTGACCCACCATTCGACTTCTTTGTTCACGTACGGCGACGCCGCGGCCTGGGGGGTGACCAGCAGGATCAGGTGCGAGGACTCCCGCAGCCCGCGTTCGATCGTCGACCACAGCGCGGTGTTCGCCGCCATCGACTGGTCGTCGCGGAACACGCGCATCGCGCGCAGCTTGTTCCACGGCTTGGCGAAACGCTCCATCGACGTCTGCAGTTGCGACGCCAGCGCCGTCGACGGTTCGCGTGCGTAGCTGATAAAAGCATCGAACCCGTCCGACGAGCCGCCCACGAGTGCTGGCCCGCCGCTTGTCGCTGCCACGCCGTTGCCCCCGGTCATCCCGACAGTCTAAATCGCACTCACCGTCGTCGATCCGGCACGTCAGCGGTCGAGCTTGCCCTCTTCCCGCAGCAGGTAGCCGCCCATCATGCGTTTGAGCTCGGCGACCGTGCTGGCGCGATCCTGTCCCTCCTGCACCGAGAAGCTCAGCGCCGAGAAGACGGTGTGCACCAACAGCCGGGCCATCGTCTTGCGGCGCTCCCGCTGGTGCGGGGTCAACGGGGCCAGGATGTGCTCGACCTGCTCGGCCAACGCCTGCTCGTTGAGCGCTGCCGTCGCGCGGGTCGCCGGGGTCGATTGCACCGCCAGCCAGACTGCTCGTCGGGACGGGTCGTGCTGCCACAGCGCAGCGAGGTGGTCGAGGAAGCGCTCCAGCAATGCCGGCCAATCCAGCGACGGGATCGCCGAACCCAGTTCGACCAGCTCGGCCTGAACCGCGACGGTGTCCTGGCGGTCGAGTTCACAGACGATGACGTACTTGTTGGCGAAGAACTGGTACAGCGTGCCGATCGGGACGTCGGCTCGCGCGGCAATCTCCTCGCACGTCATCGATTCGAATCCGACTTCGATGAGCAGATCGCGGGCGACGGCGAGCATGGTGTCGAACTTGCGCCGACTCCGCTCCTGGCTGGGCCGCCGCCGCGGTACCAGCGGGCTCGTCGTCGCGCGATTGGCCATCGCTGCGAACCGGTCTAGACGCCCAGGTCGCGGCGCAGCTTGGCGACGTGGCCGGTTGCGCGCACGTTGTACTGCGCGACCTCGATCCGGCCGTCGGGGCCGACGACGAAGGTCGAGCGGATGACGCCGGTGACCGTCTTGCCATAGAGCTTCTTCTCACCAAATGCGGCCCAGGCGATCAGCACCTTCTTGTCCGGGTCGGACAGAAGCGGGAAGTCGAGGCCGTCGGCGTCGGCGAATTTGGCCAGCTTCTCCGGTTTGTCCGGTGAGATCCCGACGACGTCGAGTCCGGCTCCATTCAGCTCGTGGAGGTTGTCGCGAAAATCACACGCCTGCTTGGTGCACCCGGGGGTCATCGCGGCCGGGTAGAAGTACACGATCACGCGACGCCCAGCGTAGTCGGAGAGCGATACCGACTTACCGGTCGAGTCGGGCAGGGTGAAACCGGGGGCCTCGTCGCCGACGGCCAGGCGCTGGTTGGCAGACATGCCTTGCAGGCTAGCTGATTGGCGTGGGCCGGTGGGCCGCCCGCGGGTAGGCTCGAAGACCGAGTGCACCGACCATCCCGAAGGAGACCCCCGTGGCCGACGACACCGAGCGCATCGAGCAGGAGATCGCGCAGGCACGCGAGAACCTCGCCGCCACGCTCGACCAGCTGTCCGACCGCGTCAGCCCGCAGCGGCTGGCCGACGACGCCAAGACCCGCG
>CAZVVS010000089.1:0-14775 GCA_964630585.1 uncultured Gordonia sp. | reverse complement strand
AACAGGACGTGCCACCCGCCCGACCCGGTCCGCACGCGGGGCCCGGAGGGAAGCGCCCCGTACTCAGCGACGAGGTGGCGCATCGATTCGATTCCCCCGTGGCCCGGGTCGACATCGACGACCACGAGTCCCGACGCACGGCCAGTGACCACACCGACGTTCGCGTCGGGCCAACGCCGCCACCACCGCTCGATCACCGCAGCGTCGGTTGTGGCGTCACGAAGCCCGTTGGGCGTGCGGGGATGCTTGCCAGGCGAATGGCAGTCAGCGCGGTGACACGAGCACCCGTCGTGGGTCGGCGTGTAGCAAGGGAAGACCGGCCGGCCGGCCCGCGCGTACTCCGACGCGGCAGAGCCGGGGTCGCCGTAGCTCACAGCTCGATCCCGGTGTCGAGCTCAGGTACCGGAGCGGCCTCGATTTCGGCCGATGCCACCTCCGGTCCTGCTGGTTCGATCTCGCAGTAGTCGTATCGGAGCGCCGCCGCCTGTTGGGTTCCGGCGGCAATCGCGTACACACCTGCGGTCGCGAAGTCGACCATGGCGAGCCCCTCCGTCGGGCGCACCGAGACCACGAAACCGGGAGTGCCCGGTTCGGGCAGGTCGTCGGGGAAAGTGATGGCTGCGGACGGTTCGACGATGAGTCGGTCGCCGGCTCGAACCTCGAGTTCGTCGCGCAGCTCCACACTCGGGCCGGTGAGCCAGCCGTCGACGGTCAACACGGCACGGGCGAGCTGCTCCCACCGGGCGGTGTCCTGCTCGGCAGCGACAGGGATCGGGTGTTCGGCGTCGGTGTCGAGCGCACCCCGCCAGGCGCCGAGACGCACCACGACATCCAACCCGTCGAATGCCCGACCCGCTTCAGCCAAGAGCCGCTCGGCCTGCACTATCGCCGGGTCGGTGGGCATGGAGCGGTCGGCCATCGTCGGCGGCCGAGCCGCAGCACCGTCAGCCCAATCCACGGTGGAGGAGGACTGATTTCGGGCCGCTTCGCGGTCGACAACGAACTCGGAGCCGCACACCCCGCAGGTCACCGGCCCCTTGGCGAGGACCGAGGGAGCCATGCGCATGCGGCGCCCACACCCGCACTCCGCGGGCTTCACCTTCGCCCGCTGAAACTCGCCGTCAACCGCGCCCCCGTCCTGACCAGCGCCCATCTGCTGGTCGGACTCGCCGACACCCAGCACGGAGCGAGGGACTCGGCGAGCGATCCTCATCGCAGCGGCGAGCTCGTCGATCTCGGTCGAGTACCGGGCAGCGGTCTCGGGCGGTACCGATGTCTTGGCGAACCCGTAGGGGTTCATCTGCTCGACGGTGAGCCCGACCTCGATCGCCGTCTTCTTGAACCTGGCGTTGTGGTAGCGGCCGCCCCGCGATGTGTCCTTGATGTGACGGGCAGCGTTGATCCCGTGCGCTGCCTCGTGGAGCAGCACCTCGAACACGTCCCCGGGCTTAAGGTGCAGCGCCTCACCGGCGAGGAGGACCTCACCCCGGAGATTGCCGTCGGCGAGCCACCTACCCTCCCACCAGTGGCCGAGCTTCACCAGTCTCCCGCGCTCGACTCCCGTGCCGAGCAGCATCACCACCGGAGGCAGTTCCGGGTGATTCGTCTGGATGTTTCGCCATGCCGCCTCGCACACGACCACCAGGTCGCTCGCCAGCGGGTCGGTGCTCGGATCCGTCAGTTCAGCGACATCTTCCACACCCACCTAAGCGCGTGCCAAAGCTTCGTTGGTGGCGAGAACTGAACCACCCTGGTTTCGTGGGAGGCTCCACCAGACCCGGGGCGCTTCACCTTGATGTCTACCCACGTGATTCTCCGGCCATCAGAATCCCTCTTGGGAGCTGGCTGGCAGTCGGACTGTCAGATTCCGTAGGGTGCGTCCAGTCTCCGCTACGATTGGTTTGGCGTCATGGGTGACGCTCTCGTCCTTGGCTCGGGTTGCGGGAGCGTCTGTCACTGGGAGGGGAAGTGCGGGTCCGCAAGACGTTGGCTTCCGCGCCGCCGTTTGGCATGGGCGGAAGCGGCCCAGGACATGGTGGCGCTGCGACGTCGTGCGTGGTCGTGGGCCATCCCGCTGGGCTCCGGCTCGTGGCATCGATGGCGACGCAACCCCAGAGCGCATTCGGCGGGTTCAGGTGACACAGCTCGAGTGGGGAGCCTCGACTCACATCGGTCACACGCGTGAGGTGAACGAAGACAGCCTCGTAGCGGAGCCACCGGTCTTCGTTGTCGCCGACGGCATGGGGGGACACGACCGTGGTGAGGTCGCCAGTCGTATTCTCGCTGATGAGTTCGCTGCGCTGTCGGGCGGGGAGCTAGGCGTAGACGCGGTTGCCGAGGCGCTACAGGCGGCGCACGCACATATCCGCGATTCGTATGATGAGCCCGACGAGCGTTCGATGGGGACGACGCTGGCCGCGGCTGTGCTAGTGACCGAACGCGGAGTTTCGCGGTGGCTTATCGTCAATGTCGGCGACTCCCGCGTTTATCACCTGTCAAGAGGTGAGCTGTGCCAGTTGTCGGTTGATCACTCGGCGGTCCAAGAGTTGGTCACCGCAGGGCAGATCACGCCTGAGGCAGCCAAGACCCATCCTGATCGTCACGTCATCACCCGGGCCGTTGGTATCGGTGACACGATCGTGGCCGATTACGCCCTGCGTGACCCCGTGGCGGGCGAGCGGTTCTTGCTGTGCTCCGATGGTGTTCATGGGCAACTGAACGACGGCGAGATTCTGGCGGCGCTCTCGGCACCAAGTCCGCAGGACGCGGCGACCGCGTTGGTCGAGGCCGTCCTCAGGGGCAGAGCGAGCGACAACTTGACCGCCGTCGTCGTCGATGTGTTGAGCGTGGACGGTGGTGTGGGCGATCGGGTCGATATGGACCATGTCGACGAAGACACGAGTCCCCGGGATCCCGGCGTCGAGCTAGAACTCAGCATCATTGCCGAAGCTGTGCAATCGGACGAGCCCCCAGGTCCGTTCGACATTGCCGCTCCCCCAGTCGATGTCAGTGCGGACTTGAGATCCGGAGCTGACACTGCCCAACCGCCGGACCACGAGTCAGAAGGCCTCATCCAGATGCCTGATGGGGTAGTCGTGCCAAGACCAGAATCGGATTCGGGCCCACAGACAGCTCCAGAGATGATCGCAGGGCCGGAATGGTGACCGGGATTCCGTTCCGACCGGGCGACGCGGTCGGCATTATCGCGTCCTGGTTCGTGGCAGTGGTCCAGCCGGTGGATGATCACGCACTCGCTCCTGCACTCGCGCGAATCGCCGAGAAGCAAGACGGCGTCTTCGAAGACCTGGTCGATGTGGTTGCCGGACAGCCCGTGCGGGATCTGCCTGAGTTTGCGATCGGTGTCATCGACGGCGGGCGAGTTCGGGCGCTCGTCCGGGGTGCCTTCGCTGTGACCGTCGACGGGGTCGAGGGGTCCGAGCGGATGGACGGCATCGGCTTCTTTACGTGGCGGGAGCTCTCGCTGCCTCTTCCTATCGACGGAGCGCTCGAATTCGGGACGTCTCTCGGCGGGCCGACCCCGTATTGGGCGAATGCCGGAGTGGTTCCCGTTTCGAGCATCGTGATGCCGGTCAATCGGCCACCGGCGTGTCCCGTGTCGGGCTGGGTTTCTCGCACGGTCATCGCTTCCGAGTTGGACTCGCCGGACAGCTTGCTCCCGCCGTCGAGCGGACCGGGGCTTCCATCAATCGAGCTCTGGAGCCCACTGAGCGAGCAAGTGGCCACCGATTGGACCGGCGACGTAGGTACTCCTTCGGTCACTGATGAGGCGGGTGGAGAGCACGAGATTGGCCCTCCGGAGCTGGTACCTGCGGATCCAGCTGATCTCGGCGTACCCGATCCGGCTGCTCTTATGCAGAGGGTCGGCGATCTTGCCCTCGATGACGCGGATGCGCCCAATTGGGCGGCAGTGGACCCCGTGACGGTCGATCGTGAAGTGACCGGACCCGCTTGCGCCGAGCCCGACGTGCTCGACAACGATGACCATGAGGTCCTCGGGACCGACGTCGCGCCCGTCCAGCCGGAGTCGGCCGACTTCACCGAGAAGGGCGGCGAGGCGGACACTTCCGCATCTGGAGATGTGTTCGTTGACGAATCACGGAACGATGCTCCCAGCGATGAGACGTTGCTGCCCCCGCCCGAGGACGCCGACCTAGAGCCCGCTACCTCCGATGTGCTCGCCGTCCCCGACCCGATCTCGTGTGGCGAACTCGAGACTCCGAACGAGATCGATGACCCGTACGCTGACGTCTGGCGCACCCGGGTCGGCGGGATTGAGGATGCTGCGGTTCGGCCCGACGGGATCTCTCCCATGCCCGCAGCGGGTCGGGCACCGGCGGCGGACTCGATGCCGAATCCGCCTTTGGGCGGCGACCACGACGGTCACACCCGGACGCTGTCTGACCTTCTGTCCGACGTCGCGGCATCGCAACCAGAGGGCGTCGGGGTCCCGTCGTCACCATGTGTGAACGGCCACCCGAACCCTCCGTTCGCCGTGACATGCCGTCGCTGCCTCGGTCACGTCCGTGATGTCGTCGAGCAGGTACCGAGAGCCGATGCAGGGGTCTTGCTGCTTCCCGACGGGGAGCGGGTCGAGGTCGATCGGACGATCGTTGTTGGCCGCAACCCGAAGGCCGAAGGCTTGTTCACGGGGGACCCGCCGCGGCTGGTCGCCCTCGTCGACCAGCAGGACGTGTCCAGGACTCACGTGATCATCGAGGTCTCGGGTTGGACCGCGACGGTGACCGACCAGGATTCCCTGAACGGCACCGAGGTCCAGCTGCCGGGCAAGCAGCCCGAGCACTTGCGAGCCCACACGCCGGTCGCCATCGTCGTCGGGACACGCATCGTGTTGGCCAACGAGGTGGTTCTCAAGCTGGAGGGCGGGTGATGGCTGACCTGAAGGTCGCCCCTCCGGACATCGACGGCTACCGCTACCGGGGGCACCTGGGCACGGGCGGCTTCTCCGAGGTGTTCCTCTACGAGGATCTGCAGCTGGGACGCGAGGTCGCGCTCAAGGTCCTGACCCAGGGTGCGAGCGAGGACGAAGCCCGGGTCATGGCGTTGGTCGCCGCGCACACACAGATCGTCGACGTCTACAGCGTGGGCGTCATCGACAGCGGTCTGCCGTACCTCGTGATGCAGCTGTACTCGGGGCCGAACTTCGCGCAACGCCTCCAGTCCGGTCCGCTCCGGTATCCGGAAGTGCTCCAGCTGGGCGTGCAGCTGTGTGGCGCGGTCGAGTGGGCACATCGGCTCGGCGTAATCCATCGAGACATCAAGCCGGCGAACATCCTCACCTCGGGAACCGGTCGACCAGGCCTGTCGGACTTCGGCATCTCGACCTCCGGTGGCCTCAAGTCGGAGCAAGCCGGGGTCTCGCTGCCGTGGGTTCCGCCCGAAGTGCTGCATGGCGAGCCTGCTGACGAGCTGGGCGACGTGTACTCGCTCGCCGCCACGCTGTTCACGTTGTGCACAGGGCACGCACCGTTCGTGATCCCTGGCGGTGACAACGCCGATCGGCCTCTGATGGCGCGGACCCTCAAGGACCCGCCGCCGTCCTTGGACGACCCGGACGCGCCGCCGTCGCTGAACTCGCTCCTGAAATCTGCGCTATCGAAGAACCCGGCGTCCCGGCCGGCCAGCGCCGAAGCGTTCGGAAGGGCTCTGCAGGCGATCGAGGTCGAGCTCCGCCTGTCCCAGACGCCGCTCGAGATCCCCACGATCACACCGACACCGGTCGACCGGACAAACGACCAGGACGCGACGAGGGCGCGGGGTGTGCGGGTGATCGACGCCAACCCGGTCGACGAGTCGACGAGAGCACGTCGCTCGGAGGAGATGACGAGGGCTCGCCTCTCGGGTGCGTCGGACATGATCTCCGTGCCGCTGCAACAGGCGTCGTTCTCTGGCGATGCGAAACGAAGGGTCGTTGCCGCACCGACGCCCGAGGTGTCGCCCACCGAGGACGATGCCCCCGCCGTGCCGGGCCGCCTCGACGGCGGTCGTGGGTCATCACGCCGATGGTGGTTGCTGGGCGGGGTCGCTGCGGTCGCTGCGGTCGTCGTTGCCATGGTCGTTCTCGGTGATGCAGGAGGCAGCGGGTCGGAGGCCGACAACGATGGAACCTTTGCGAGCACCGACCCGACATTGTCGACGTACGTCCCCAAGGTGGAGGTCTTGACCTTGGAGCGCATCGCCCCGGACCTCGTTCGCGCGTCATGGACATCGCCCGACTCGGAGATCACCGAGTTCGTCTGGACACGCTGCGAGGACGGCGCCAAACGAGCTCCGATGAAGACGTCCGCGACGACGGCCGACATCAGCGAAGCCCCTGAAGGGTCCGAGGTGTGCGTGGCCGTCACTGCCGAACGCGACGGCGCGACATCCGAGGAAGTGAGGGCGACGCTGCCATGAAGGTGACCGTGGACTTCTGTGGGGAGCTCGTCGCGGTGGAGCCGGATCGCACGGTGACGATCGGCCGCGAAGGCGATATCGAGCTCGACGACAACCCGTACCTTCACCGACGTTTCCTAGAGGTGTCGATACGAGACGGAATCGTCTGGCTCACCAACTGCGGAGCGTTGCTGTCGGCCACGGTGATCGACGACGCCAGCCGTGTCCAGGCCTGGCTTGCTCCTGGGGCCCGCCTGCCGTTGGTGTTCGAGCGAACTCGAGTCCGCTTCGCCGCCGGACCCACCAGCTACGAGGTCGACGTCCTGATCAACGAAGCGGCCTTCATGAGCTGGGCTCCATCGGACGATGTGATCGACATCTCGGACAGCACCGAGACCATCGGCCAGATCCCGCTCACCGATGATCAGCACTTGCTGATCGTGGCGCTCGCCGAACCCCTCCTCCGTCAGGAGGGCCGTGGCACGGCTGCGATCCCGACGTCGGCCGATGCCGCCCGTCGGCTGGGTTGGACCCTGACGAAGTTCACGCGCAAGCTCGACAACGTCTGTGGGAAGTTCGATCGGCTCGGTGTACAGGGACTCCACGGTGATGTCGGACGCCTGGCCGCGAACCGCCGCGCGCGCCTCGTCGAGTACGCGCTCTCCGCCGGAATCGTAGGACCGGGTGATCTCGCGTCGCTGCCCCGGGCGGACGTCACAGCGGGGAACGACTGATGCCGGGGAGTGCTCCCCATCGAATCGGATCCCGACCGGTGTCATTGTCGGGTGCGGGCGCAGTGCCGGCGAGAACCACGAGAGGGAGGGTGTGATGTCGAGAGGGGGAACAGTCGTCGATCGGGCACTTCCCGTGGGATCGTGGGGGCGCTCGGAGCTGACCGACGCGATCATCGACGCCGTCAACGGGACGCGGGGCTATCGGCTGCTCTCGGTGGGAATCGACCGGGTGTCGTTCGCCCGGTCGCTCCGACCTCGTTGGGCGACGGTCGCCGCCATCGTGACGGCTCCCACGATCGTCGGCCTGCTGTTCTTGCTGGTACGGACCACCGAGTCGTTCACATGTGTGGTCCTTGAGGATCACAGCGGGATCCACGCACGCGTGCACGGCAAGGTCCACCCTGCGCTGCTGGCCGAGATCGAGGCGTTGTCGAGTCGGGGGCCGACCCCCTCGCAATCCTCCACCGCTGGGGTGTGGTCGGGGCCGCCGGGGATCACACCGTTGCAGACCGGTGGTCTGAGCGTCGCCGGTTCGATGGCGACGCCGTCGCCATTCCCCGGCTCGGCGGCCCCTGTGACCCCACCGACCACCGGACCTTTTCTCCCTCCCGCACCGCCTCCGTCCTCCGCGCCGATCATCCCGCGGATCGGCAGCGTGGACGCTACCGTCGGCCCCCCGGCTGTTCCCGTCGTGGAGCCCTCTGCTCCGATCGGCTCGGCGCCACCGTGGTCGTCGGCAGTGGGTACGTCTGTGCAGCAGCCGAACGACTCCACCCGGATCGTGCGACCCGTCAACGGAGCACCGACTCCGCCGAGCCGGGGGTCGCTCATGCGCCTGCGCTTCGAGGACGGCCGGACCGTCGAGATCTCGGGGTTCGCTCTGGTCGGCAGGAACCCGAGCACGTCCGATTCCGATCCGGACGCGAACCTGATCGTGATCGATCACGACACCGTGTCGAAGACGCACCTTGCGGTGGGCGTCAGTGACGGTGTGGCGTGGGTCGCCGATCGGCATTCGACGAACGGCTCGGCCATCGTCGACCTCACCGGTGGCGAGGCGCCTCTCGTGCCTGGTGAACGCGTTCGGGTGGAACAGGGCTCGGCCGTTCGACTAGGCACGTACTGGGTGAAGGTGGAGAGGGTCGCATGAGCTGGTTGTGGGGATGGGCGCGGGACGCCGTCGGAATGAAGCGCCCGTCGTGGCGCGGGGCTTCTGTGGTGGGAGTAGCGTTCGCCTTGGCGGTCGCCGCGGTGACCGTCGACGGATTCCGCTCGGCCAAGGTCGACCTCGACGAAGCGAGCGTGTGGGCGACCAACAGCGATCGGCAGGTCGCGGGCCGGATGAACACCCAGATCGGCCAGGTCGAGGTGGTGTCGGGTGTCGTGTCGAAGTCGGTCGACGTCGTCCAACGTGGTCGAGAGGTGGCGGTGATCAACCCGGGCAACTCACTCGTGGTGATCGACCCGACCTCTGGTGACCCGGCCGGCACGGTCGATCTGACCGCCGACACCCAGGTCGCCGCCGGTGGTGGCCGGGTGGCGCTGTGGTCATCCAAGGTGGGCCGGCTCTGGCTCAAGGACTTCGATCAGCTCGACAACGTCGACGTCACGAAGCGCAAGGGCTCCAAGGCCGTGGCGGCCGACAGCGTCGTCGCCATCGGACCGACAGGCGCCGTGTTCGGAGCCTCGAGCCAGGACCGTAAGATCCGCCACCTGGGAGGCGCCGGCATCGACGGGTCGGCGGAACTGGAACTGCAGGTCGACGGATCCGCGCTGCAGGTCGTGGTGGTCGACAAGACGCCGGTGGTCCTCGACACCGAGGCCGGCAAGCTGCAGGTCGGCGACCGAGTGGTCGACCTCGCACGATACGGAGCCTCGCCGCAGTTGCAGGACGGACCGGCTCGAGGATCGAGCGTCGCCGTGGCCACCGACGCGCAGCTCGTCTCGGTGCCTCTGAACGGCGACACGCCGACGGTGATCGACGACGAGGGGGTCGGCGCGGCTGTTCGCCCTGTTCAGGTGGGACGGTGCGTCTACGGCGCATGGGCCGGGGCCGACGGTGCGCTCCCTCGCGAGTCCCTGAAGTGTGGGAGATCGAAGCTCCAGTCCGCTGAGGTGGACTTCCCCAGCGGTTCCACCCTGCGGTTCCGCGTCAACGAGGCGAACGTGATCCTCAACCACCTCAATGACGGTCGTTCGGTGGTGGCCCGCGACGGGACCTTCGTCATGGTCGAGAACTGGGACGATCTGAACCCCAAGGACGCGACGACCGAGGAGGAGGACCCCGAACAGCTGACCGAAGGGGGCGATCTCGACTGCTCGGCGGAACCGGAGAACACGGCCCCTGAGCCGCAGAGCGATGACCGTTTGGGCGCTCGGCCCGGCGTCGCCACCGTTCTGAACGTCCTGGCCAACGATCGGGACGCCGACTGCGACGTCCTCGCGGTGACCGAGGTCCTCGACGTCGAACCGGCGGGTGTCGCGACCATCCTCCCCATCGATCGCGGCCATGCCGTTCAGTTCCAGTCCGTTGCTGACTCCTCGGCCTCGGTGAGCTTCACCTACAAGGTGAGCGACGGACGATCCGATCCCGTCTCGGCAACCGCTTCGGTCACCATCAAGCCCTTCGACGCACCGAACGAGCCACCCGTCCAGGATCGTGTCGCCAAGATGAGCGCCGGTCCGGCCCAGGCGGTGTCGTCCAACGTTCTCGAGTCCTTCTCGGACCCCGATGGTGACCCGTTGGTGCTGTTGGGTGCCTCGTTGCCGCAGGGGGCTGTCGGAACCGTCCGCACGCAGACCGACGGCACGGTCACCTTCATCGACGCCGGATCCACGGCGTCGTTCCCGATCGAAGTGCAGGTGTCCGACGGTCGTGCAGGTGCCGCCGGGACCCTGGAGGTCGAGATGGCGACCGACCCCGACCCGATCGCTCGCAACGACCATGCCGTCGGCCTGGTCGACCAGCCCATCACGATCGATGTGCTGGCCAACGACACCGGCGTACCGGGCGACACGCTGAGCCTGGCCAGTGCTGCGCCGGCGCCGGCCGATACCAGCGCCGTGCCCGACACGACTGCCGGGCTCGTCGTGTTCACTGCCCCGCGAGCCGGGTCGTACCGGGTGCCGTACCAGATCGCATCCGGCGGGAAGTCCGCCGAGGCATGGATCCGGGTCGACGTGGCGGAGCCGACCGCCAACCAGCCGCCGATCGCCGTGCGGGACATCGTCAGCGTCGTGGTCGGCGGGAGCGCCATGATCGACCTGGTCGCCAACGACACCGACCCCAACCAGGACGTGCTCGTGGTGCAGTCGTTCGAACTGGCGCCCGGATCGGGTATCACGGCCGAGCTGCTTGAGCACCGAGCGCTGCGGATCCGTGCGACCCGACCCGAGCCGCAGCCGGTCCTGATCACCTACTCGTTGACCGATGGCCAGTCCGACCCCGTCCAGGGTCAGCTGGTCGTTCTGGTCACCACGACCGGACAGGTCAACCAGCCGCCGACGGCGAAGGACGACGTCGCTGTCGTGCGAGTCGGTGATGTCGTGACAGTCCCGGTCCTGACGAACGATCTCGATCCCGACGGCGACCCCTTGACGGTGACCTCGAAGGTCAGCCTCAACCAGACCGATGGCGTCGCCGCCGCAGGTGTCGCCTTCACCGGGCAGAACAGCGTCCGTTTCGTGGCAGGTATGGAGCCGGGCGACGTCACGATCAACTACGAGATCACCGACGGCATCAGTGGAACGGCCTCAGCTCTGGTGCGTGTCCGGATCGCGGAGGTGGGTCCGAACCAGAACCCGGTCCCCCGCAGCGTCGATGCGCGCACGCTGGCCGGTGTCCCGATCACGATCGCCGTGCCGACGTTCGGCATCGACCCCGACGGAGATGCCGTCACGTTGGCGGTCGCCACCCAGGGCACGCGCGGCACCGCCGAGCTCGGGGAGGAGTGCAGTTGCTTCGTCTACACCCCTGCCTCCGGTCTCGTCGGTACCGACACGTTCACCTACACGGCGACCGACCCGAGCGGAGGCGTCGGCACGGCCACCATCCGTGTGGGGGTCGGCCCCCGTACGGGGGCGAACAACCCACCAGTGGCCATCGCCGACAGGGTCCAGGTGCGCCCGGACGGCTCCTTCGCAGTACCTGTGCTCGTGAACGACTCGGATCCGGATGGCGACGTCGTGTCGCTGATCGACGAAGCGATCGAGGGAGCAAACGGTGTGACAGCCAAGGTCGTCGGCGATCGCGTGCAGGTGCAGGCGGCTGATCCCACCACGGCGACGTTGACGTACCTGGCGAGCGACGGCAAGGCGACGACCCCGGGCACGCTGACAGTAGAGGTGTCGGCGGACGCTCCGCCTGTGGCACCCATCGCCCGCGACGACTCGGCCGAGGTCCCGAAGGACCGCTCAGCAAGCGTGACGGTGCCCGTCCTCGACAACGACGAGGATCCCGACGGGTCGATGAAGGACATCGAGCTCACCGTCGACGCGTCCGCCGACGACATCGCCCACCTCGACCGTGACGAGCGACGGATCGTGGTGGAGCTGAGCGAGACGGCACGGGTCGTTCCATATCAGATCAAGGACGGCGACAACCTGACGGCCATGGCGGTGGTGCGGGTTCCATCGTCCAACGTCAACCTGCCTCCTCGGTTGAAGCGCGATGCGGGGATCGACGTCGCGGCCGGTGCCACGGTCGAGGTCGCCGTGAACGACCACGTGGAGGACCCGGAGGGCAAGAACGTTCTCCTGGTGCCCGGCGACGGTGTGAGCGGGACGAAGGGAACCGCAGCAGCCGTCGGTCCAGACCGGATCACGTTCACCGCGGATGCCGACTACAGCGGCAAGGGATCGATCAACCTGCTCGTGACCGACGGTGCCGATCCGACAGACACCACGGGCGCACGAGCGACGTTGGTCATCCCGGTCGACATCACGAGCGACACGAACACACAACCCACGTTCTCGGGTGCGTCAGTCGAGGTCGAGGTGAGCGGCAAGCCCAGCCAGGTCGACCTGGCCGCGTTCGTCGAGGATCCGGATGAAGGCGATCTGGACAACCTGGTGTTCTCCGATGTGAGTGGGGAAGCCCAGGGCGTCACCGCATCGCTGAACGACACCACGTTGAAGGTCACCGCCGGTTCGTCGGCGGTGAAGAACTCGAAGGTCACGCTCGGCGTGAAGGTGACCGACGGGAAGGGCGAACCGGTCGCGGGCAGTGTGGAGGTGTCGGTGGTTGCCAGTCGCGCCCCGCTCGCCGTCGCGAACGACGACACCGCGGAGGCGTCGTCCGGCCAGCCCGAATCCATCGACGTCCTGGCGAACGACCAGGCACCCCCTGATCTGGATCCCCTCACGCTCGAGTCCGCCGAGGTCGATGCCGGTCTCGGCACGGCGAGCGTCTCCGGCTCGAACGTCGTGGTCACGCCGAGCGAGGAGTTCGTGGGCGTGGGCACCGTCACCTACACGATCAACGACTCCCTCAAAGATCCGGATCGGAAGGTCACGGGGAAGATCCAGGTGAAGGTCAAGGATCGCCCGGCCAAGTTGACGGCTCCGCCCACGATGACGGATTCCGGCAACAGGTTCGCGGTGCTCACCTGGCAGGCGCCGAACGCCCGCGGCGGCACGATCGACAAGTACGAGATCACCTCCGTCGACGGGTCGATCAAGAAGGAGTGCACGTCCACGAACTGTCGCCTCGAGGCCGCAGACGGTCTGAAGAACGCTACGACGTACAACTTCGTGGTCCGAGCGCACAACGAGGTGTCTGACAAGAACGGCGGCTGGAGCGACCCGAGCGAACGGTCGATGGACGTCACGCCTGATGAGCGTCCGAACAGGTCGACCGTCGGACCGACGCTCACCTACACCAACACGCTGAAGAGCGGTGAGCTCAACATCAGATGGCCGGCGGCGTCGACGAGCGGCCCCTGGACGAACGAGGGCTCGGATGTGGTCGAGTACCAGGTGCAGCTGAGCCCGGCGCCCTCGAACACCAACCAGTTGACGGTGGAGAGCTCCACGACGTCGTTCACGATCACCGGCCTGACCGACGGTGTGGAGTACACGGCACGAGTCCGGGCCCGCAACAAGGCCAAGCAGAACGACGGGTGGAGCGAGTTCTCACCGGACAGCAACAAGGAGTCACCCGCCTCGAAGCCCACCAGTCCCATGTCGGTGTCGGCGACGAAGCGTGACGACCCAGTCGCCAGCGTGATCCAGGTGAAGTGGTCACGACCGGCCTCGATCAACGCGAAGCAACTGGACTCCTACACGATCCTCGTCACGAAGAACGGCACCACCACGAGGGTGGCGGGGAGCGGCGATCCGTCCGCTGCCGCCTTCTCCCAGGACGTGGTCGCGGATCTCGGTGCGAACTACACCTTCCAGGTCATCGCCACAAACAAGGCGGGCGAGAGCCCGCCTTCGAGCTCGACCTCGTCGATCACCGGGTTCACCCGTCCGGCACGGATCGCCTCGGTCACTGCGACCGCCACCAAGGCGAACGGCCAGATCCAGCTGAGCTTCGGTCAGCCCGCCGCCAACGGCGATGCCATCGAGACCTATCTGATCACGACGTCGCCGGGAGGCACGCAGTTCCGCACGTACGAAGGCAGCGGCGTACTGATGTCGGGACTGAACAACGGCACCCCGTACACGTTCGCGGTCTCGGCCTGCAACCAGGGACAGAACAACAGGTACTGCGGTGAGCCTGTAACGAGCAACTCCGAGAGCCCCTACGGCCCGCCCGGGGCACCGGGGGTGAGCGCTAACCACACTGGCGGCAACACGGTGCAACTGTCGTGGTCGGCCCCGGCAGGGAACGGCCGTCCGATCGACCGCATCGAGATCAACGTCAACGGCGAAGGCTGGCGCGACGCCGGTTCGCTCAACGGCTCCACCGACCGCAACACCGGCTACAGCCAGACACACCGCATCTACGCGAGGGCCGTCAGCGGCGGTCTAACGGGCCCTGAAGCGACCGCAGCGACAACGACACCACGGCCGCCGCCGACCAACCAGGTCGGGAAGGCCCAGGGGTCAGCGAATCCTCCTGGCGCCGGCACTTGTGCCGCTTACGAGTGCTCCATGATCATCGCCCAGTTGCGCGACTGGGCGCCGGGATCGACCCACTCGGTGACGTCGACCTTCGGCGGCAGCAACTGGTGCACGACGTGGGGGCCCGCGATGAGAACGGTCACCGTCGACGGCAACGGCAACGCGGACGTGGACACTGGCTGCTGGGCGGGCAACACCAACGTCGGCATCATCGTCGACGGCAACCAGTACGCCTGGGGCTGGGTCAACTGGAAGAGATGACATCCACAAGAGGGAAGGAACGACGTGACACCTGAACAAGCACAGTGGTTCGGCGACTCGTTCGAGAGGCTGGCCGCCAACATCGAGCAGGCGATCCTGGGCAAGCCGGGTGTGATCCGGCTGGCCCTGACCTGTCTGTTCTCCGACGGGCACCTGCTCCTCGAAGACGTCCCCGGCACCGGCAAGACGATGCTGGCGAAGTCGATCGCGGCGTCGGTGCAGGGCACCCATGGCCGCATCCAGTTCACGCCCGACCTGCTGCCGAGCGACGTCACCGGTACCACGATCCTCAACCAGC
>CAZVVS010000088.1:0-14800 GCA_964630585.1 uncultured Gordonia sp. | reverse complement strand
GACCGGGAGCTGAAGATCGAATCCCCGGCATCGGGCGGGTTGACCCGGCCGGCCTGTCCGGCTGCGACGGCAGTCTGGCCGACCCTCGCCTCGTCGGCGCGACGGCGCGGTGCGCCGCCGTCGAATCCGGCGGCGATCACCGTGACCCGCACCTCGTCGCCGAGGTTGTCGTCGATCACGGTGCCAAAGATGATGTTGGCATCCTCGTGCGCGGCATCCTGGACCTGGGCGGCCGCATTGTTGATCTCGAACAGCCCGAGATCCGAACCGCCGGCGATGGAGAACAGCACGCCCCGGGCGCCCTCCATGGAGGCCTCGAGCAGCGGGGAGTTGATCGCCGCCTCGGCGGCCTTCTTCGCGCGATCCTCGCCGCGGGCGGACCCGATTCCCATCAGGGCGCTGCCGGCGTTGCTCATCACGCCCTTCACGTCGGCGAAGTCGACGTTGATCAGCCCCGGCGTGGTGATGAGGTCGGTGATGCCCTGCACGCCGTTGAGGAGGACCTCGTCGGCGCTGCGGAAAGCGTCCATCAGGCTGACGTTGGGGTCGCCGAGCTGCAGGAGTCGCTGATTGGGGATGACGATCAACGTGTCGCAGGACTCGCGCAATTGACTGATGCCGGTTTCGGCCTGGCCGCTGCGCCGCTTGCCCTCGAAGTCGAACGGGCGGGTGACGACGCCGACGGTCAGCGCGCCGAGCTTCTTGGCGATCGACGCCACGACGGGTGCCCCGCCGGTGCCCGTGCCGCCACCCTCGCCGGCGGTGACGAAGACCATGTCGGCGCCCTTGAGGAGCTCCTCGATGTCGTCACGGTTGTCTTCGGTGGCGCGTCGCCCGACCTCCGGGTCGGCACCGGCGCCGAGACCGCGCGTCGAATCGCGCCCGACGTCGAGCTTCACGTCGGCATCGCTCATGAGCAGTGCCTGCGCATCGGTGTTGATCGCGATGAACTCGACGCCCTTGAGGCCCTGTTCGATCATCCGGTTGACGGCATTGACGCCACCACCGCCAATGCCGACGACTTTGATCACGGCCAGGTAGTTGTGCGGTGACGTCATTGCGCCCTCCTCCAAAAAACCCTCAACCTAAACCATAGATTTAGAGTTATGTCAAGTAGTGAACTTCCACGCGCAACGCTAGGCACTGGGGACTGGTCGGGCCAGCATCGCCGCGGCGTGTCGCCAAAGTTGTGATCGAGTGGCTACCGGTACGACGGGAAGTCGGGGCTCGACACGTTGTAATAGCTCCCCTTGCGGGTCGTGATGGCCCGCCACGCGACCGCTTTGTCCTCACCGCGCGTGTCATCACCCCACACGACGGTGCTGCCGTTGCGCAGCGCGAATCTGACGTCCACCGGTGAGGAAGCCTGAATCGAGGCGACCGAGCCGCGCAGATCCGGTGGGAGTTGCGCCACGATGCGGACCGCCGTCATCGTCGACGGATCGGTCGGACCCGGGTTGGGCGTGACCAGCACCGGTAGCTTGGCCAGGTCCGGGGGCAGCTTGGTGCCGCGGTCGTAGTGCCGGTACGGCACCCCTAGCCGATCGAGGATGTGTACCGCACGGTCGGTCTCGACCCGTACGACCGGCACCCGCTCGACGACGATCACCTCGATCGTCGACGGGTATTGGCGACGCACCCGGGCGGTCTCGACCGCGGGAATCGCGGCGACACGAGAAGCGGCGCGAGAGGTGTTGACCTGCAGGAGCGGTCGACCCTCGGGCACTTGTGCGGCCTTCAACACCTGGTCTTGCGACAGCACCGACGATTTGGAGTCCAACCCCTGCACCGACACCGTGCGCACCGACATCAGCGGACTGAAGTAGGCCACCGCGGCCAACCCGCCGACCAGCGCGACAACTGCGACGGCCGTCACCCAACGACGGGCACGACTCACTCCCGCTCCCCCAGTGCCGCCAAGATCTCCGGGCCCTGCATCGTGATGTCGCCGGCACCGAGGGTCAACACGATGTCTCCCGGCGCCACGACGTCGAGCACGGCGGGCACCAGCTCGGACAGATCGGGGACGAAGCGACCCCGGCCGCGCATGTGCGCCGTGATCAGCCCGCCGTTGACGCCGGGCATCGGCTCCTCGCGCGCCCCGTATACGTCGGCGACGATGACCTCGTCGGCCAGGCGCAGCGCCGTCGCAAACTCGCGGGCGAACTCCTGCGTGCGCGAGTACAGGTGCGGCTGGAACACTGCGACGACCCGGCCGTCGCCCGCCGTCGCCCGCGCTGCGGAGAGCACCGCACGAACCTCGGTCGGATGGTGGGCGTAGTCGTCATACACGCGGACGCCGTCCGCGCTCCCCCGGTATTCGAAGCGGCGACGGACACCGGAGAACTCCGCGATCCCCTCCGCGATCTCCGCCAACGGCACCGACCGCTCCAGCACTGCGTGACCGGCCAGGACTGCGGCCAATGCATTCAGTGCCATGTGGACCCCGGGCATGGGCGTCACCAGCCGCAACTCGGAGACCTCATCGACCAGCGGCGGGTAGAGGCGAACGCGGCTGATACCGCCGTCGGGACCCGTGGTGAACTCCATCAGCTCCGCGACGACATGGTCGGGGCGCTGTGCCCCGCCGCCCACATGGTGGCCATAGCCCCACACCGACACGTCGTTGGCAGTCAGTGCCTCCTCGGTGCGCTCCAGCAGGGCCCGCACCCCGGGGTCGTCGACGCAGGCTACGACGACGCCGCCGGATTCCACGCCGCCGACGAACTTGTCGAATACCTCGACGTAGGCCGCCTCGCTGCCGAAGAAGTCGAGGTGGTCGGCCTCGATGTTGGTGATGACGACGACCGACGCGGGGTATTCCAGCAGCGAACCGTCACTCTCGTCGGCCTCGGCGACGAAGACGGTGCCGCTGCCGTGGTGGGCGTTGGTGCCCGACTCGTTGAGCTCGCCGCCGACAGCGAAGGACGGGTCGGCCCCGCTGTGCTGAAGGGCGGCCACGGCCATCGAGGTCGTCGACGTCTTGCCGTGGGTGCCCGCGACCAGCAGAGTGCGGTAGCCCGACATGAGGGTGGCGAGCACCGCCGGGCGCATCACCACCTCGATCCCCCGTTTGCGGGCCTCGACGAGCTCCGGGTTCGAGTCCGGGATGGCCGCCCGGGTCGACACGACGACGGTGGGCCCATCCGGCAGCGAATCGAGCGCCGACGGGTCGTGGCCGATGGTCACCACCGCGCCCCGCGTCCGCAGGGCCAGTACTGCGCGGCCGTCCTTCGCATCGGATCCCGACACGGCGCCGCCGCGCGCGAGCAGGATGCGCGCCAGCCCCGACATTCCCGCACCGCCGATCCCCACCATGTGGACGCGCTGCAGGTGGGCCGGCAGCTCCGCCGACTCCTTCTGTCCCATCGGTTGGTCCGATCCTCTCTTCTCGCTATCGGCCACTGCGGTGACCCTCCGCGAGTTCCAACGCCGCCGAAGCCACGCGGGTCGCCGCATCGCGGTGTCCGCCGACCGCCGCGTCGGCGGCCATCAGCGCCAGCCGCGCAGGGTCGCCCAACAGGGCCGGGACCTCGCGGGCCACCCAGTCCGGGGTCATCTCGTCGTCGGGTACCAGCAACCCCCCGCCGGCCTGCACGACGGGCAGCGCGTTGAGCTCCTGCTCGCCGTTGCCGTGCGGCAGTGGCACATACACCGCGGGCAGCCCCGTCGCCGACACCTCGGCCACCGTCATCGCCCCCGACCGGCAGATCACCAGGTCGGCCGCCGCATAGGCCAGGTCCATCCGGTTGAGATAGCCGACGCCGATGTACGCAGGCGCACCGGGCGGGGACTGCGGCTCGATGTGGTTCTTCGGACCGTAGGCGTGCAGAACGCCGATGCCGGCCTCCCCCAGCGCGGGCGCCGCGCCGACGACCGCGTCGTTGAGGCGCAAGGCGCCCTGCGAGCCGCCGAAGACGAGCAGCGTCGGCGCCGTTCCATCAAGGCCGAAGTAGTGTCTGGCCTTGTACCGCATCGCGGCACGGTCGAGCCCTGCGAGGCTGCGCCGCACCGGGATGCCCACGACCTGCGCGTCGGGCAACCCACAGTCGGCGACGGCGGCGAGGACGCGATCGGCCCAGCGGGCGCCGACCTTGTTGGCGATGCCCGCACTGGCATTGGCCTCGTGGATCACCAGCGGTAGCCGTGCGCGACGGTGCAGATGGCCGCGGGCCGCGATATAGGCCGGGAGCGCGACGTATCCGCCGAACCCCACGACGACATCGGCCTCGACGTCGGCGAGCACTGTGCGCGCCGCGGCGACTGCGCGCGCCAGCCTCACCGGCGTCCGCGCCAGGTCGGCGCCGATCTTCCGCGGCAGCGGTGCGGGCGGAATCAGGCGCAGATCGTAGCCGCGGTCGGGGACGATCGTCGTCTCCAGGCCCTTCTCGGTGCCCAACGCCGTTATGCGCGCAGAACCGTCGAGTGCCGCCACGGCATCGGCGACGGCCAAGGCGGGCTCGATATGCCCCGCGGTGCCTCCGCCTGCTACGACAACTGACAAAGGTCGTTCACTATTCACCATTAGTCACGATGATATCGGCTGCCCGCCGAACTCGGTCCACGGCGCCGAGGTTCGCGGTCGGAGGACGGAAACGCTCCCGTATCGGTGAGTCGGGCGCGGCCCCCGGTGGACCGTCCGCCCGAGGCGATCGGCCGCGCCTGCCGCGTCGGACCGCGTCGCCGGGAGACCGGCTCCGAGCGCCGCGGGCGCCCCGCCATACGATCGCGCAGCTTGTCTGCGCGCGTCGGCCGGTAGGCGACCGGGGCCGGCAGACGCCACAACCGCGCCCGCCATCCGACCGGCTTTGCGGGCGCGAGCGCCGCCGCCGAATCCGGCTCGTGGCGTGCGGCGTTGGCGAGCAGGCCGAGCATGGCCAGCACGGTCAGCGTCGACGTTCCGCCGGCCGAGACGAGCGGGAGCTGGATGCCGGTCACCGGAAGCAGACCCACGACGTACCCGATGTTGATGAACGCCTGCGCCGTGAGGAGCACGGTGATCGTCGCGGCCATCATCTTCAGGAACGGATCCACCGAGCGCAGCGCGATCCGCATCCCGATCAGCATCAGGCCGACGAACAGCCCGATCACGACCAGCGCCCCGATCAGTCCCAATTCCTCGCCGACGATGGCGAAGATGAAGTCGTTGTGCGCGTTCGGCAGGTAGTTCCACTTGGCACGGCTCTGTCCGAGGCCGACACCGACGACACCGCCGTTGGCCAGCGCGTACAAGGCCTGGCGCGCCTGGTACCCGGCCCCCTGCGGATCGTTGATCGCGCCGATGAAGCTGCGGACGCGCTCGGAGCGGTACCCCTCGACCAAGGCCAAGCCCACGGCGAGCAGCACACCGCACACCACGAAACTCGCGAACACCTTCCACGGCAGCCCCGCAAACCACAGCAACGCGCCGACGATGATCGCGATGGTGATCGTCGTCGAGAGGTTCGGCTCCAAGAGGATCAACAGGCAGATCAGGGCCGCGACCGGGATCAGCGGCACCAGCAGCTCGGTCAGATTGACGCCGTCGCGGCGGCGCGAGGCCAGCAGATGGGCCCCCCACACGCACAGCGCCACCTTCACCAGCTCCGACGGCTGCACCGACAGCCCGTAGACGACGAACCACCGCCGCGCGCCCTGGCTCAGAGTGCCGATGCCGGGCACCAACACCAGAGCCAGCAGGATTGTCGTGAGCACGATCATCGGCCCCGCGGCACGGCGCAGCAGACGGACGGGCAGCCGCACGGTCATGTAGAACACCGCAAGGCCCAGCATTGCGAAGATCACCTGCGTGGTGAACATGCTGTAGGCGGAGCCGTCTTTCGAGTACCCCTCGACCGACGACGCCGAGAGCACCATAACCAGGCCGAGGACGGTCAACACCAGCGCGAGCCCGACGACGAGGTGGAACGACGCAGTCGGACGGGCGAGGAGGTTGCGCACGGCCTCGGCGATCACCTTGGGCCAGGCCAGCAACGACTCCGACGGCTCTGGGTCGGTGGTGCTCGCAGCCCTCGGCTTGGCCTGCGCCGTCGACGCGGCTGCAGTCTTCGGCGTCACGACGTCCTTGGCCGCCGCCGTGGTCGTCGCCTCCTCCGCTTGATCCGCCGTCGCGGTCTCGCGGTCGGCGACGGTCATCGCGGCGCCCCGGCCAGGGCTGTCGCGGCCCCGGCGAAGGCATCGCCGCGGGCGGAGTAGCTGTCGAACATGTCGAGGGAGGCGGCCGCCGGGGCGAGCAGGACCGCGTCAACGCGGTCGTCGGCGCGGGCGATCTCCCAGGCCCGGGCCACCGCTGCAGTCATCACTTCGACCGAGCGGGAACGGTCGGTGGCGGCCGGATCCGTCGTGAAGCCCGGATCGGGCACGTGCGTCTCAACGATCACCCGCCCATCGTCCCCTGTGAATACTGTGACTGTTGGGACTTCTGGGGCGTGTCGCGCAATCGCGCGCACAATCTCGCCCCGATCACGCCCGATCGCCACCACGCCGGCCAACCGGTCGCGTGCATCGCTGATCAATTCGTCGACGGATGCCCCCTTGAGCAATCCACCCGCCACCAGGACCACGCGTTGTCGCGCCGCAATCGCCGCCGCCGCCGCATGCGGGTTGGTGGCCTTGGAGTCGTCGATGAACGCCACCGGCGCGCCCGAGGGTCGCGCGAGGCGGATCACCTCTTCGCCGCGGTGCCGGGCCGGGGCGAAGCCCGCCAGTCCGGCGGTGATGGCAGCGACCGGAACTCCGATCGCCAGCGCGAGCGCAGCGGCGGCCAGTGCATCGGCGCACCCCGACGGCCCGGGCGGGTGGATGCGATCGACGCCGATCAGCTCTGCGCCATCGCTGAAAGCCCGGTCGACGAGCACCCCGTCGACAATGCCGAGTTGCCCGTCAACGGGCTCACTCAGCGTGAACGGCACGCGCCGCGAGTCCGTCCCCACCGGCAGCGCCGCGGCAATCGGGTCATCGCTGCCCACGACGGCGACCCGCCCGCGCAATGCGCCGGCCTTCGCGACGGCGTACGCCGCCATCCCGCCGTGCCAGTCGAGGTGATCCTCCGCGACGTTGAGCACGACCCCGGCCGCCGGGCGCAACGACGGCGCCCAGTGGAGCTGGAAAGAGGATGCCTCGACACACAGCACATCGGTCCGCTCGTCCCGGGTCAGGATGTCGAGCACCGGGGTCCCATAATTCCCGCACGCTGCGACCGACCGTCCGGCCGCGGCCACGATCTGCTCGACCATCGCCGTCGTCGTCGTCTTGCCGTTCGTGCCGGTCACCACCAGCCAGGTGCGCGGCGGGCCGGTCGCGCCGCATCGGTCGACCCACCACGCCAGCTCCACTTCGCCCCACACCGGGACGCCAGCGGCGTGGGCGGCGGCGACCAACGAGTGGTCCGGGGTGAACCCCGGCGACACGACGAGCAACCGGGCGCGTGCCCAGAGCGCCTCGTCGGCGGCAGCATTCTCGACGCCGACCCGGTGCAGGCCGTCCACCTCTTCATAGGTGCCGAACGCATCGTCGACCACGATGACGCCGGCCCCCGCGGACTTCAGGTACGACGCCGCCGAGCGCCCCGCCGTCCCGAACCCGGCGACCACCACGTCCACGCCGCCCAACCCGGCGACGAGTTCGGCGGCCCGTGCTGCGTCGAACTCAGCCACCGAAGTTCTTGAACTCGCTGTAGAACAGCGAGAGGCCGAGGCCGATGGAGATGGCCGTCAACAACCAGAACCGGATGATGACCGTCGTCTCGGCCCAGCCGCCGAGTTCGAAGTGGTGGTGGAACGGCGCCATTCGGAACAGTCGGCGCCCCGACGTCCGGAACACCAGGATCTGTAGGACCACCGAGATCATCTCCGTGACGAACAGCGCGCCCAGGACCACCGCGACCAGCTCGGTGTGACTGACGATTGACAGCCCCGCCAGCAAGCCGCCGAGGGCCAGCGACCCGGTGTCACCCATGAATATCTTCGCGGGCGCGGCATTCCACCAGAGGAAGCCGAGACAGGCGGCACCACCGGCCGTGGCGAGGATGGTGAGATCCAACGGGTCGCGCACCGGATAACAGCCCGGCGCCGACGGGATCCCGGCCGCCCCGCCCTGACACGCGTTGCGGTACTGCCAGTAGGTGATGAGCACATAGGAGCCCATGACCATCGCCATGGACCCGGCTGCCAGGCCGTCGAGCCCGTCGGTGAAGTTGACGGCGTTGGACCACGCCGCGACGACGAACCAGACGAAGAGGACAAATACGATGCCGCCGAGCCCCGCCAGCGAGATCGCGCTGATGTCACGGGCGTAGGACAGGTGTTCGCTGGCCGGGGTGTAACCGTAGGAGTTGCGGAACCGCAGCACCAGCACGCCGAACAAGATCGCGGCAACTGCCTGGCCCACCGATTTGGCCGTCTTGTTCAGGCCGAGGTTGCGCTGTTTGCGCACCTTGATGATGTCGTCGAGGAACCCGACCAGCGCCAGCATGACCGTGAGGCCAAGCACCAGCATCCCTGACGCGGTCGGACCCGAATCGTCGAGGATATAACCGACGATGTGCGCGCTGAAGTAGGCGGCGACGATGGCGGTGACGATGGCCACGCCGCCCATCGAGGGCGTGCCGCGCTTGGTCTGGTGGCTCTCCGGGCCCTCGACGCGGATCTCCTGGCCGAACCCCTGCTTGGAGAACACCCGGATCAGCACCGGCGTCAAACCGATCGACACGATGAGGCCAACCGACCCCGCCACCAGAATCTGCGTAACGTCATGCGTCACGACTGCTCCTCCTGCTCGTTCGGTCCGCGTGCAACCCCACCATCCAACCCCGCCGTCAAATCCACTCGACGACCAGGTCCCGTTGTGCGAGCGCGGCCAGCACCGGCCCCCGGTCCCAATCGCCGACCATCGCGATCACATCACCGGCCGCCGGAGCCCCCGCACCAGGTGCCGCCCATGTGTGCGCAAGCTCTTCGGCGGTGGCCAGCAGGGTCGCTTCGTCGCCCCACGACCCCTCCATCACCGCACCCTGGTGAGCGGCGCGCACGGCCCGGGAGTCGCCGACGCACACGACCTTGTCCACTGCCAGCCGCACGGCCGACCGGCCGAGCAGATCGTGATCGACGACGCTGCGCGTCATATCGCCGTCGTCGGCCAACTCGCCCAGGACGAGCCAGGTGCGCGGCGCCCCCGGCTCCCCCGGAGCGCCGCGGTGCGCGCTGCCGGCCCCACTATCGGCGGCGACCTCCACCAAGCGTCGCAGCAGCGACTTGCCGTCGGCGATCGACGAACTCGCCCCGTCGTCGATCACGGTGATCTGCCGGCGCCCCGGCGACGATGCCGTCAGCGCCCGACGAAGCACCACGCGATCGTCGAAATCGTGCTTGACCCCGTTGATCTCCTGCCCCGTCTCGTGGCCCTTGCCGGCGATCAGGACGACGTCCCCGGACTGCGCCCACGCGACGGCGTCGGCGATCGCCGCGGCCCGATCGCCCACCTCTCGGATGTCGGTGGCACGACGCTGCTCCGCCTCGACGGCGAGGGCGCCGGCCAGCACGGCGGCGCGAATGGCGGCGGGTTCCTCGGTGCGCGGGTTGTCGTCGGTGATGATCACCAGGTCGGCGCCGCGCGCCGCGGCCGCCCCCATTTGCGGACGTTTGCCCCTATCCCGATCGCCACCGGCGCCCAGCACCACCGCAATCCGACCGGGGCAATCCGCGGCGAGTGTGCCCAGCACGGCTTCGACAGCGGCGGGTTTGTGGGCGTAATCGACGACGGCGAGGAAGTCCTGCCCCACCCGCACCGGCTCCAGCCGCCCCGGGACGGCGACGTCGGCGATGCCCGCACACGCCCGGTCGACGTCTGCCCCGGCCGCAGCGCACAGTGCGACGGCGAGCGCGGCATTGGTCACGTTGAAGCGTCCCGGCAGCGGTACCGGGAGTCGATGCACACCGCCGTCGGGGTCTAGCAGCGTCGACGGCCCGTCGGTGGCCACCACCGCCGTCCACCGGCGGGCCGCAGAATCCACCCGGTCGGCCTGGTCGACCGTCGCGACGGTCGTCGGATCGGCGGCAATCGCGGCCATCTTCGCGCCCCACTCGTCGTCGACGCAGATCACCGCGGTAGCCGCCGCCATCGGCGACGCCGGGTCGAGCAGCGCCGACTTGGCGAGGAAGTAGTCCTCCATCGTCGGATGGAAGTCCAGGTGGTCCTGGGACAGATTGGTGAACCCACCGACGGCGAACAAGACTCCGGCGACCCGGCCCAGCCGCAGCGCATGGCTGGACACCTCCATGACCACCGTGTCGACACCGCGCTCGAGCATCGTCGCGAGCAGTGCCTGCAGGTCCGGCGCCTCCGGGGTGGTCAGAGAACTGGGCACGGCCGCGCCGTTGATGCGGGTGCCCACCGTGCCGATCACGCCCACCGAGTGGCCGGCGGACATCATGGCCGACTCGACCATGTACGCGGTCGTCGTCTTCCCCGAGGTCCCAGTGATCCCGATGACGGTCAACGAACTGCTCGGGTCGCGGTAGACCGCCGCGGCGACGGCACCGAGCACGGCACGCGGGTCCGGGTGGACCAGCACCGCGACCCCGTCCGGTGCGTTGCACTCGGCGTCGACGATGACGGCGCCGTCCGGGTCGGTCAGGATGGCGGTCGCGCCGCCGCGCAGCGCGTCCGCCGCATACGAGGCGCCGTGCACACGCGCGCCGGGAAGCGCCGCGAACAGGTCTCCGGTACGAACGGACTGCGCGCGCAGCGTCACGCCGGTCACCACGGTGCCGGTCTCGCTGCCCCGGCCGTCCGCTCCGATCATCAACGCCAGCTCGGCGACGGACGTCGGTGCAACGCGTTCGGGACGGATGGAGTCGGTTCCCATGGGGTGTCAATCTACCGGCCGCAGCAGCCGGTTCAGCCCGCCTCGAGGGTCAGGCGGGGGGCCGGCGGCGAATACGGGACCCGAGCGCGTTGCAGCAACCATCCGGCGATCGTGCCGAACAGCGGTGCCGCCGACTGCCCGCCACTCCCGTCAGAGCTGCGCCGCGGGTTGTCCATGATGAGGCCGATCACGTAGCGCGGATCGTCAGCGGGAGCGATTCCGGCGAATGTGATGTTGTAGCGCGAGTCCGAGTAGCAGTTGCAGTGCGGGTCGACCTGCTGGGCCGTACCGGTCTTCCCCGATACTTGGTAGCCGGGTACCGCGGCTGCTGGACCGGTCCCGCGCTGACGCCCGGTCGGATCGTCCTGGACGACGGCGCGGAACATGTCGCGCACCGTGCGGGCGGTCTGCGGGGACACGACCGTGACCCCGTCGGGAGTCGGCAGCGGCGACTCGCGGTGGCCATCGCGCGTCTCGGCGGCGATGATCCGCGGCGGGATGCGAACGCCGTCGTTGGCGATCGCCTGGTAGGCGGATGTCATCTGCAGCAGGGTCATCGACAGGCCCTGCCCGATCGGCAGGTTGGCGAACGATCCGCCCGACCACTGCGACAGCGCAGGAACCTGCCCGGGGCTCTCGCCGGGCAGACTCACACCGGTGCGCTGTCCCAGCCCAAACGCCGCGACCATGTCGGCAAACCGCTTGTCGCCGACCTTGCGCGCCAGCATCAGGGTGCCGACGTTCGACGACTTGCCGAAGATTCCGGCCGTGGTGTACCGCTCCGTGCCGTGTGCCCACGCGTCCTTCACAGTCACCCCGGCCATCCGGATGGAGCCGGGCACCATGTGTGTCGTCTCCGGTCGGGTCACGCCGTATTCGATCGCCGCAGCCGCGGTGATGATCTTGTTCACCGACCCCGGCTCGAACGGGGTGGTCACCGCAGGGTTGTCGAGACTGGCGTCGCGCTGCTGGGAAAGCGGCCGCGACGCGTCGAAGGTCGAGTCGTTGGCCATCGCCAGCACCTCGCCCGTCTTGGCGTCGAGAACGACCGCCGCGACGCGCTTGGCCCCGGAGGCCGCCTTTGCGGCGTAGACCTGGCTCTGGACGAACCACTGGACGTCGGAGTCGAGCGTCAAACGCAGCGTGGCTCCGTTGATCGCGGGGGCGACGTTGCGCGCGCTGCCCGGAATGACGGCGCCGTCGGAGCCGCGGTCGAACGTCTTCGAGCCGTTGGTACCCCCGAGCACCGAGTCCATCGACGACTCGAGGCCGATCAGGCCGTTGCCGTCATAGTTGACGTCACCGACGACGTTGGCGGCCAGTGAACCGCCCGGGTAGACCCGCAGGTCCTCCGGATCGGCACCGACCTCGGGGTAATCGGCGACGATGCGTGCAGCGACGTCGGTGGCCACCGAACGCGCCAGGTACACGAACTTGTCCTGACCGTTGAGCTTGGCCAACAGGTCGGCCTCCGAGATCGACCCGCCCAATGCGCTCGACACCCCCTTCGCGATCGCCGCGAACCTGGTGGCCGCATCGGGGAGTTTCGGATCGCGCTGGTGTGCGGCCTCGGTGGCGGCACGAACCGCCTGTGGCAGGAAGGTCAGCGCGCGCGCCTCGTCGGTATAGGCCAGGGGACGGCCGTTGCGGTCGAGGATCGCTCCGCGCTTGGCGGTGAGGACCTGGGTGAACTCCCGCTGCGCGGAGGCTTGTGCAGCAAGTGTCTTGGATTCGACGGTGTGGACCACGACCAGGCGCGCGGCGATGGCCAGGACGGCGAGGACGACGAACACGACCGCCCAGCGCGTGCGGATGGTGAACCGGTCCGGACGCTCCCCACCCGAACCGTCGGAGCCGCCCGACGTGGTGCCGCGCGAAGCCGCGGGCTTCGCACCCTTGCGCGAGGTGGCGGATTTGCGCACGCGCGAGCGCAGACCGGCACCGATCGCCCCCGACCGGGGGCTGTCCGTATCGAGCAGGGCACGCATCATGATCTGCCCATCATTGCCGTCACTGCACGGTCCGACGCGGATTTGGCCCCGGCGCGCCGCCGTCGCTCGTCGGCGTCGGTGGCAGGACGTTGGGCGCCGCCGGCGCCGGCACAGGCTGCGCACCAGCCTGACCGGCGGCCCGGTCGGCGGATTGGCCGCCGTCCTGCGCAGCGTGCGGCGCCGCACCATCCGCGCCGGTACCCGGCAGTCCGGTCGAGTCGTCGACCTTGCTGGTGTCGATGTGGCGCAGCGCGTCGTCGACCGGCTTCGGGTTGATCGAGCGCGGCGCACGACCCGACGCCGCCGTCGCCTTGCCCCGCACGCTCACGCGGCCCCGTTCGCCGACGACCAGACGCGCGGTATTCCCCGCCGGGACCAGCCCGAGCCGTGCCGCCTTGTCAGACAGCTCCGGCGCCGAGTCGCCGGACTCGTAGGTCCGCTTCAGCGAGTCCCGTTTGTCCACCAACGACTGGTTCTGCGCCTTGGCGACGGTGAGGTCGTAGGAGTCCTGCGCCGCACGTGTCGACAACCACAAGGTCAAGATCAGGCCCAGTGCGACCAACCCGATCACCGGCACGACGAATGGTGTCTGGCGCACCTGCTCGACGAGATTGCGCCGCGGCGACGGTACGCGCCGTTCCTTCGGTTGTGCCGCTGCGCGGTCTTCGCGAGCCAGGCGGGCCGAGCGCCGGTCGACGGCGCGTTGGGCCGCACGCGAGCGGTTCGGCCGCTGCTGGGCGCCCGCGCCGGGACGCCGCCGCGTCGGCGGGTCGAGCAGGGCCAGTGCGCCGGTCTGGTTCCCAGCATCCTTCTGATCGTCGTGCTTGTTCCTCATCGCACTCCCCCTTCGGCCCCGTCGGGGGCGATTCGCTCGATGGCACGGACGCGTGCCGGCGCCGACCGCGGGTTGGCCTCGATCTCGGCGTCGGACGCCTGCTCGGCACCGCGGGTGACGAGCGCGAATCGCGGTGCAGTCCCCGGCAGTTCCACGGGCAACCCGGCCGGCGAACTCGAGCGGCACCGCTGCGCGAACTCGCGTTTGACGATGCGGTCCTCGAGTGACTGGTAACTCATGACGACGGTGCGCCCACCCACTGCGGTCGCGTCGAGTGCGGCCGGCAGGGCTGCGCGCAGAGAATCCAGCTCGCCGTTGACCTCGATCCGCAGCGCCTGGAAGGTGCGCTTCGCCGGGTGTCCGCCCGTACGACGCGTCGCGGCCGGGATGGTCGCATACAACAGGTCCACGAGGGGCCCGCTCGTCGTGAACGGCTGAGTACGGCGCGCGGCCAGCACCGCCGAGGCGATTCGGCCGGCGAATCGCTCCTCGCCGTAGTCGGCGAGCACCCGTGCGAGATCACCGTGGTCATAGGTGTTGAGCACATCGGCTGCAGTCATCGGGTCGTCGGCGTTCATCCGCATGTCCAGCGGCGCATCGACGGAATAGGCGAAACCGCGGTTGCGCTGGTCGAGCTGCATCGAGGAGACGCCCAGATCGAAAAGCACCCCGTCCACGGCCGTGACGCCGTCGTCGCGCCCCGCCGGATCGGCAAGCACACGGTCCAGCTCGTCATACCGGCCGGCATTGACCGATGCGCGGGGACCGAAAGGTGCCAGGCGATCAGCCGCGGCCTTGCGCGCGGCGCCGTCACGGTCGATACCGATCACAGTGAGTCCGGGGAAGGTCGACAGGAGGAGCTCGGAGTGGCCGCCGGCGCCGAGCGTCGCATCGACGACCACCGCACCTTCGCCGGTGGGGTTGAGCCGCGTCACCGCCGGCGTCAGCAGATCGATGATCCGATCCGCCATCACCGGGATGTGCCCGTGGTCACCGCCGCTCATCGCGCGCCCTTCTCACTCGTCCGGACCTGCGGAGTGGATGAACCGGGGTCCCCGCCCGATCGCGAACCTGGCGCTGGGGAAGTGCGTCAGGGCCCGATCGGGCGTA
>CAZVVS010000087.1:0-14815 GCA_964630585.1 uncultured Gordonia sp. | reverse complement strand
GGACGCGTCACGGTTGTTGCGCCACACGTCGCGCACCGATGCCAGCAGGAGCTCGCCGGCCTCCTGCTCGTTGCCGCGCAGGACAAAGGTGGCGCTCGATCGCGTCACCCGTTCGACCACGCTGTCGATCACCGGCCGCGCCGGGCGCACCGCACCGCGCAACCCGTGTACGGTCCGTTCTCTCATCCGGGCCGCGAAATCCGATGGCCCCGACTCCCCGTCGGGATCGTCGAGCAGCGAGTCAACGGCCCTGGTGACCACTTCGACCGCCGTCTCGATCGTCGCCGGGCCCTCCAGGACTTGCCGAACGAGCCGTCGGGTGAGACCCATCTCGCTGATGGCGGTGGCCAGCTCGTCGAATTGGCGGTCGTCGATGACGTCGGCAAGCCGATACTGCCCGCCGGTTCCGTGTCGGTAGAGCTGTCGGGCGATCTCGCCGACGAGTTCGGGAATCGCCCCCTCGACGGGGATCTGCACCGCGTACTTGCGTGCGACGTCCTTGACCGGCTCCGCCGAAATCGCGTCAGCCAGCGTCAGTTCGTCGGCCATTGCCAGGAAGTGGTCGACCTCGTCGACGACGGTGTTCTCAAAGTCGACGGGATCGAGTATCCGCGCAAGCTCGAATGCGACGTGCGCGTCGAGGAGGCGCTCGCCGAGCGCGGCGACGTCGGTGCGTTTCGGCATGGATGTCAGCGTACGGCTAGGGCACTTGCTTCACGAGGCACGCCTGATCGGCGACATCGCACGCTTCGCGGGCACTGGTGCGGGAGTACTCGCGCTGGGCGACGACGTACTGCCCCGGCTGCCCGAACTCTTCACCCAGGTAGACCTCCGCGCCGACCTGCTCCGCGAGCGTCTGAGCGCTGTCGTAGCTGGTGAACGAGCCGTACTGCGCGTACCAGCCGGGCGTCGGTGACTGGGCGTTCGACTCGTCGGAATCGGATTCGTAGGACGGTCGTGCCGAACGCGACGGCTTCGCCGTCACGGTGGTCGTGGCGGTCGTCGTCACCGACTCGGTGACGGTCACCGTCGACGTCGGCGGGCCGTCGGCATAGTTCTCCGCCTTGCGCTCGCGGCTGTCGTTGACCGCCAGCCATGTGCCGCCGACGATGACGGTGGCCAGCGAGGCCGTGATGCCGACGATCGTGGCGAGGACGACCGGGTGTCGCACCGTGCTGCGGCGCTCCGGCGCTGGCGGCGGATCGTCGTCGTAGTCCGGTTCGACGGTCGGTTCGCCCGGATAGGTGGTGACGGGATCGGCGACTGGCGCGTACTGACCGGTGGTGTAGGCCGTCGTCGCGGCCGGCCGGACCACAGGCCGGGCGACGGTCGGACCGGTAGGCGTTGGGCCTGTCAGCGCCGGCCTGGGCGGCGTAGGGCCCGTCGGTGCCGGTCGCGACGGTAGAGAAACCGTCGGCGTCGGCCGAGGTGGCGTTGTCCCCGTCGGTGCTGGCCGAGGCGCTGGGAACGGAGCCGACGGCGCGACCGGATCATCGGGTGACCGATGCCGGCCCCCACCGGGGAACCCACCGGTCCCGGGGAACTGCCCAGACGTCATGGAAGCCCCCTTACCGTCCCCATCCGCATTCTGACGAGCGCCGTTGCACGAATTATGACGCTAGCACCACCAGTCCCGCAGGTCGCAGCGGACCGCATCGGCCAAACCGGGTTGCCGGCAAGCGCGCAACCGATAGGGTCGCCGCAGTATTGGACTTTGGGGGAGGTCTGAGAATCAATGTCTACGTCAATCATCGGGCAGGCTCGTCGCGTCTTCGACGCCGGCGTTCTCGCCTCTGGGATCCCGGTCGAGGGGGCTGCGGCCAGTCGGGACGACGACTACGCGAAACGAGCGTTCCGGCGCGCGACTGAACTCGTCCCGGAGATGGCTGACGCCTGGCTCGGGCGGATCATGGCCGGCGACAAGAGCGCCGAAGTGTTCTTCAACCTGTACAAACACCGGCGTTCGCTGTTCGTCGAGCAACGCCGGCTCGGATTGCCGCCCAACGCGATCGCGGGCAGGTTCGCGACGGGGCTCTACCTCGACTACCCGCTGACGGGTCCGGCAGAAGCGGTGGCCGCCTACGCCTGCGCGATGATCGGCGCGAAGGAGTTCGACGCCGCGCAGGAGGTCCTCGACGCCACGGAGGCGTCGGAGCGTGCGCCCATCGTCGAGTACGCCCGCGGCTATCTGCATTTCCGCACGCAGCGATGGACCGATGTCCTGACGGCGCTCGCCGGTGCGGCGGACTGGACCGACGACCACCTGGTGGCCGCCGCCGACGTCATGGTCGGAACGGCGTGCGCCCAGTTGGGCCTGTTCGGCGAGGCGGTCAAGCGTCTCGAAGCCGCCGAGACCGGTCCGATTCCTGCTGCGCGTACCGCGGCGATGTTCACGCGCGGACTCTGTCTGCGGGAAACCGGCAAGGAGAACGAAGCCCGATCGGTGTTCGAGACCGTATACGCACAGTCACCCGGATTCACCGACAACGCCAAGGCCCTGGCCGATCAGCGGTTCCGGATCGTCGTCGTATCCAGCGAGGTGATCGACTCGCGCACCGACCGGTGGGACCCGGCGTCGGTGCCCGCCGACGACGCTCCCGGCGTCGATGCGGGTGACGGTTCCCTGCTGGCGTCCGCGCAGCGTGAACTCGACGGTCAGATCGGGCTGGAGGCGGTGAAGATGCAGGTCGGCAGGCTCCGTTCGGCCGCCGAACTCGCCCGGGTGCGCGCCGCGAAGGGCCTGGCCACCAACTCGCGAAGCCAGCACCTGGTCTTCGCCGGCCCACCCGGCACCGGCAAGACGACCGTCGCACGCATCGTCGCGAGGATCTACTGCGCCCTGGGGGTGATCAAGACCGACAAGGTCGTCGAGGCCGGCCGGCGCAACTTCGTCGGCGAGCACCTGGGCGCCACCGCTCCCAAGACGTCGGCGCTCATCGACTCCGCGCTCGACGGGGTGTTGTTCATCGACGAGGCGTACACACTGATCCAGGAAGGACTCTCCGGCGGCGACGCCTTCGGCCGGGAAGCCGTGGACACGCTGCTCGCGCGGATGGAGGACGACCGCGAGCGGCTCATCGTGATCATCGCGGGTTACGACGGTGAGATCGACCGCTTCCTCGCCGCCAACGACGGGCTGGCGTCGCGCTTCGCGCGACGGATCGGGTTCGAGTCGTACTCACCCGCTGAACTAGCGCAGATCGGCGAGGTGATTGCCGGCGGCCGAGACTCGCACCCCACGCCCGAGGCGATCGCCGTGCTGCGCGAAGCCTGCGTCCCGCTGGTCGGGCAGGTTTGTGTCGACCAATCCGGGCGGACCCACCGCCTCATCGACCTCGCGGGCAACGGGCGATTCGTGCGCAACGTCGTCGAGGCCGCCGAGGAGGAACGCGAGTTCCGGCTCGGCTCCGGCGACATCGACCTGGCGGACCTGTCCACGGCGGACCTGACGACGATCACCGCCGACGACATGAGCGCGGCCCTGTCCACCGTTCTCGGCGGGCTACGGCTGACGAACTGACCATTCGGTCACGTCGCCGCGCAGGCCGCTGGCCCTCGCCACGCGCCGGTCCACGGCGGCGCGCAGCCAGTCGGGCGTACCCACGATCCGCACGCGACGCCGGGCACGGGTGATCGCGGTGTACAGCAGCTCCCGGGTCAGCAGGGCCGACTCGGCGGGTGGCAGCACGACGGTGACGACGTCGAACTGGCTGCCCTGGCTGCGGTGGATGGTCATCGCCGTCGCGGCGATCGCGTCGCCGAGCTGCGACGGGTGGATGGTCACCATCTCGCCCTGTTTGTCGAATGCGACGGTCACTCCCCCGTTGCCGTCGTCGATGACGACGCCCGTGTCGCCGTTGTAGATCCCGAGTCGTTTGTCGGTCGACGTCACCAACAGCGGCTCACCGACAGTCGGCTGCCCGCGGCGCCCCCCGTCGCGCCAGTCGTCGATGGTGCGCGACCACCAGCCGACGCCATAGCGGCCGTCCCGGTGTGCGCATAGCAGCCGGTAGCCCTCCAACGCGGTGACCGCCGTACGCGCATCGGAGGCCGAACCCGCCGCACGCAGCGCCGAGCACCAAGCGACGGTGTCGGCCCGGACGCCGTCGAGGTCATCGGGCTCGACGAGTTCGATGTGCTCACCACCATCGGCGTCGATGAGTGCGAGCACCGCGTCGGCGTCGCCGCGGTTGACCGCCTCGGCGACCTTGGCGATCGTCGATCCGTATCGATAGCCCCACGTCAGCGCCAAGACGCCGGCGCCGAGTTGGTCGAGCTCGGGCTCGGTGAAATCTGCGTCCTCGATACCGGCGAGAGCAGGAAACGCGGGTGGCAGCGGAGCACTCGAGCGCAGCGCCCGATCAGTCAGGTCGGTGAGGACCGCGCCGGCCTCCACCGAGACGAGCTGGTGCGGGTCGCCGACGAGGATGAGCCGGGTGTCGTCGCGCACGGCTTGCAGCAGCAGACTCATGGCGGTGACCGACAGCATCGATGTCTCGTCGACGACCACGACGTCATAGGGCAGCCGGTTGTCGGCCCCGTGGCGCACCGTCCCGTCGGGCCATATTCCCAGTAGCGCGTGGACGGTGTGCGCGACCGGCGCCGACTCGAGACCGTCGAACCGGTTGATCGACGCCTGGAGCTGCGCCGCGGCACGACCGGTTGGCGCACACAGCCCGATGCGAGGGCTCGACCCGATGACCTGCTCGAGCACGGCGAGGATCCGGGCCACCGTATGCGTCTTCCCCGTGCCCGGGCCCCCCACCAGCACCGTCGTCCACGACGTGACGGCCAGCGCGGCCGCGGCGCGCTGGCGGTCGTAGGCGGGACCGGCGTCCCCATCCCCGGCCGATGGACCGAACACCGCATCAAGCGCCGCACTCGCGACGGCGGCATCGACCTCGGGCCGGGTCGACGCGCGCGAGTCGATGACCCGGCGGATGGTCTGTTCCTGTTCGAAGTACTTGCGCAGGTAGACCAGCGGGCCGTCGTCGGAATCCACCAGCGCGAGCGGGCGCAGCGAACCGGAGTTCCCGCCGGTGACCAGCGCGCTCTCCTGCAACGCGGCGACCATCGCGGCGGGCGACGGCCACGGCAGCGGATCGTCGGGGTCGGGGTCGAGTTCGACGATCGAATCGAGGGCAACACAGATCGAGCCGGTGCGCACCGCGCGCACGGCCAGGGCCGCCGCCAACAGCACCTCGTCGGGAGCGATCTCGTTCGACAGTGACGAGAGCCGTCGCGCGACGTGCACGTCGGCCGACGTCAGGACCCCGGCCTCGTTGAAGGCGCGCAGGAATCCCGTCTCTGCAACGGCGAGATGGGCGCCGGCCGCGTCGGATACCGGCTGTGCGACGACGTCGCTCACGGTGCACCCCCCGCTAACAGGTCGGACAGGTCGACGACGAGCCCGGCCGGCACGTCCCACTGGAATACGCCGCATCCAGGTGGAGTGTCCGGACCGATCATGCCGCGCACGAAGTGGTATTGCACCGGACCCAAGTGACGTTCTGGCGAATACCCCGGCAGGCGCCACCGAAGGTAGCGGTGCAGCGCCACGGAATACAGCAAAGCCTGCAGTGGATAGTGCGACGCCATCATCTCCGCCGCCATTGCCTCGGTGGAGAAGACCTCCGCGCTCAGGTCGCCGGGTTGGATCCGGTTGGTCTTGTAGTCGACGACGACGAAGCTCGGCACCCCGTCCGCGCCGGTGATCCGCAGTACCGAGTCGATGCTGCCGGTGAGGAACCCGTGGAAGCGCTCGTCGGAGACTCCGCCGACCTCGTCGGCGTATGGCCGCAGTGGGTCGTCGTCAGGCAGGTGCCGCCGCATCAGCGCCGCCACCGAGGCGAGGTCGAAGCCGCCGTCGATATCGGAGAGGGGTAGTTCGAACTCCATCTCGCTGAGGCGGTCGGCGGGGTTGACCGCCCACAGGTCGCCGAATCCCAGCGGGGTGGTGAGCACCCCCTCGAGGGCCACGGCCAGGGCATCGACATCGATGTCGAAGGCCGTGCGTCGGGCGCCCTGCGCGCACATCTCGCGCACGTGCGCCGACCGGTCATCGGCCGCCGTGTCGACGTGCTCCAACACCTCGTGGACGAGGGTGCCGAAGCGCGCCCCGAACGGCATACCGTTCATCAGCGACGGCGTACCCGGCGGCGATTCCTCCGCCGACCCGGCGTCGGCAGCGGTGTCAACGGGTTCGTCGACGAGTTCGCCTTCGCGGACGACTTGGTCGTCGGGCTCGCTCCCGACAGCCGATGCCGTTTCCTCGCCGTGCGCTGCAGCATGAGCCGCCTCGTGCGCGGCGCGGACGATCGCCGAGTACGACGTCCGGCGAAACGACTGGTCGACGTCGCGATCGAAACGGGCGACGACGAGTTCCCCGTCGGCCTCGGACTTGTCGGACGGCTGCCAGCGCGACGGTTTCGCGTGTTCTCCGGCGCGCTCGACGACGATGCCGCTGTGAAGCGAGGCGACATCGCGCAACACCCTCTCCTCGTGCGCGTCGTCATGCAGCGCGACCTCGTCGGGAATCGGGTAGCGGCCGCCGGAGCGCATCGCGGCGGTCCGCTCGGGCGCCGTGAACAGGATCCGGTGCAGCGCGCCGGCGGGCGTGGTGGTGGTGGGCGCCCACCAGGCGACGACCTGCGAACGTGCCCGGGTCAACGCGACGTAGAGCAGGCGCAAGTCCTCAGCCGAGTCCTCCGCGTCGGAGCGCTTCTTGCGGTCGTGGAATCCTTTTGCCCGCTTCCCGCCGACGTCGATGTGCCGCACGCCGTCGTCGTCGTGATAGGTGAAGGTTCTGGGGTTGAACATGCGCGCCCCGTCCCACCCGAACGGTACGTACACGATCGGGAATTCCAGCCCTTTGCTGCCGTGCACGGTCATCAACTGGACTGCCGCGGTGTCGCGGTGCAGGCGCCGGGTCTGGTTGGAGCGGCGGGTCGCCGCTTTGGGGTCGGCCACGCATTCGCCCAGCCACAGCGTCAAACCGCTGAGGCCGCATCCCGTTCCGGCGGCGTACTCACCCATCAGGGAGGCCACCTGCAGCACGTCGGTGAGCAGGCGCTCCCCGTCCGACAGTGCGAGGACCCGCTCGGCAGTGCGCCGGTCGGCCAGCAGCCTTGTGGTCATCGCAGCCGGACCGTGCTTGTCGAAGACCCTCGCCCAACCTGCGAGCGCGGCGGCCAGATCGCCGACGGCGGCATCTCCCCCGGCTTCCAGCGCGAGCGGTTCGACGCCCAGCAGCGGCGTCTGCGCCGCGAGCCGAACCCGGCGGGCGTCGGAGGGCTTCTCCATCGCCGACAGCACATACCACCAGAACCGCGCCGCGTCGGTGCCGAAGACGCTCTGCCCACCGGTGACGACGGAGGCGATGCCGTATTCGGCGAGCGCCTGCTGCAACGGTTCGATGGTCTTGTTCGCCCGCAACAGCACGGCGATGTCGCCGGGCTCGATACGGCGGCGCACCGGCCCGTCGCCGTCGTCGACGAGAATCGTCGCTTCGGAAGCCAGTGCCGTCGCGATGTCGGCTGCGACGTCGTCGGTGACGCAGTCCCGCACCCCGCCGGCCTTCGGCACGCCGTACTGGGAGGCCTCGACGTGGTGCAGGTCGCTGCGGCTGAAGAAGCGCAGGCGCAGCGGCGCCGTGCCGAAGATGCGGGACTCGGTGTGACGGGCCGTGACCGGCCGCACCGCGATCCGCGGGTCCCCTAGCTCGGCTTCGGCGAGGATCGCACCGAGGGCATCGACGAGCGGCCCGTCCGAACGCCAATTGTCGATGAGATTGCGCTGCTCCTGCGCCTCCTGCGCAGCGGCGAGATAACTGAGGACCTCGGCACCCCGGAATCCGTAGATCGACTGCTTCGGGTCACCGACCAGGACCATCGGCCGGTGGCCGTGGAAGCAACGGCGCAGAATCTCCCACTGTTGGGGATCGGTGTCCTGGAACTCGTCGACGAGGACCACCTCGAAGCGGGCGCGGATCCGCTCGCACGCCGCCTGCCCCCACTCCTCGTCGGTGATGATCTCGTGCAACCTGCCCTGCAGGTCGTCGTAGGTGCGCAACCGCGACCAGCGCTTCCGGATGCCGATGCGCTCGCGGACCGCGGTCGCGAACCTCACCCAGGTGGTGCCGGCGGCGGACACCGGGTCGTTCGCGGTCGGTGCGAGCGCTGCGACCGGGTTGCGCACCACATCGCGGGCGATTTCCTCGGCGATGTCGAAGGCGTAATCGTCGTCGGGCGCCCCGGCGAACCGGGTCAGGTACAGGTCTCGACCGGTCTCACGGGCCAGGTCGTCGACGTCTTCGACGAGGGCGTGGTGCTGTTCGCGCTCGCCGAGGAACCCGAGGACGGCCAGCATCCGGTTGCAGAAGGTGTGTGTAGTCGCCATCGTCGCAGCGTCGAAGTCCGACAGCGCCGCAATCAGCGCCTTGCGACGCTGCGCGACCTCGCCCCGATCGCCGAGGGCAAGCAGCTCGATGAGCGGATCGCCGCTGACGGCAGCGGCATCGGGGTCGGCCAGCGCCTGCGCGCATTCGCGTAGGCGGATACGGGTCCGGTCGCGCAACTCGGTGGACGCGGCGTTGGAGAACGTCGCCATCAGCAGTCGCGACACCGGGGTGCCCTCGGCGATGAACCGCACTGCCAGCGCGGCGATCGCATAGGTCTTGCCGGTGCCCGCACTGGCTTCCAGTACCAAGGTCCCGGTGGGCAATGGGTCGGAGAGGATGAACGGTGTCGGGTTCATCGCCACACCTCCTGGCTACACATCGGTGCGAAGAGCAGTAGCGCGGCCTGCAGGAAGCCGGTCAGGCCGGCACGGACCCACGGACTGTCGACGCCCAGATCAGGCACCCCGCGGGCCCAGTCGTCGAAAGCCACCGATGCCGCGGGGTCGCCGGTGAGCAGAAGCGACACTGCGTCGTTGTGGTTGTAGGGGTCGTCGTTGTATTCCGCGCGGGCACCAATGATCGACTGATTCTGATCGCCGGTTCCCCCGAAGAGGTTCGCGGCCTTCTCCGCGGACTTGAGGTCCAGCGCGAAAGGTTGCGCCAGGCCGATGTCACGCAGCGCGACCAGCCCGGCCAACACGTCGGCGGCATCGCGCACCGGCGTGAAGCGGCGGATCCCAGTGCCCTTGCCCTCGCCACCGATGACGCACGCTTGCCCGACTGGTTCGGACGAACCGGCGGCCAACGCCAGCAGCGCGATCCACGTCTGCAGGCGCTGCTTGCCCTTGAGCCCGGAATACGTGACCGCGACCAGACCGTCGTCGTAGACGTTGCCGACCGTGCCGTACAGGCGACGCCCGCCCGGCAGGTCTACGCGGATGTCGACCGTGCGCGCCGGTCCGCGGCGCTCTTCGGCGGCGCGGGCCACGATTCCCTCCGCCTTCTCGGCGATCGGTCGCAGCGTCTTCTGCCCGAGGTCGAAGGGCGGCAGGGTGCCTCGGCGCAACTCGGCGGCACGCGCCTGCGCCGGTTCGGCGCCGTCGAGGAGGGCGGCCAGGATTCGATCGCCCACCCCCCAGCTCTGCAGACCGTCGAGGCGTACGGCAAGTTGATCGTCCGGCGCTTCGGTGAACCGGGGCACCAACACCCCGAGGCGCTGCCGCAGGAACCCGTCGGCAGGGTTGCAGACAAACGCGATGAGATCGGTCAGGTCGACGTCGCCCGACGGTGCTGCCGGGTAGGTCCCCACCATCGTCGGCCACGCCGACCCGCTGTGCTGACCGGCCGTCACCCGGTCCAACGTGCGGGCGCCGGGCAGGAGCGCGCGGTCGAACGAGAACGGCTGCGGCGCGCGGAAGTTCTGGTCGTCGAAGGCGTGCAACGTGTGCCTACGGACCGTCTGCGCGACGGCGTGCGGCCCCACGATCGCGGTGACCGCGTCGACGAGTTCGGTGACGACCACCGACGGCGGGACCGCCGTCCCGGTAATCGGGTCGGCGCCGGTGTAGCAGATGATCAGGTGCTCGCCGGCCGCGGTGATCGCGTCGAGGAAGGCTTGGCGGTCCTCATCACGGCGCGAGCGCTCCCCGACGAGCGGCTCGACGGCGAGGATGTCATCCCCGTCGACGGCCTGGGTGCGGGGAAAGGCCTCGGCATCCATCCCGAGGAGGATGATCGCGCGGTGCGGCACCGACCGCATGGGCACCATCGTGGCGACGGTCAACTCGCCTGTACAGAAGTTGGAGCGGGTCGGCGCCGCACCGACGAGGTCCTCGACGAGGTCGCGGATGTCCGACGGCCCGAGTGCCTGCCCGCCCGCCAGCGAGTCGCGGATCAGTCGCACGGCTTGTGCGCGCTGCCATTCCGAATCACGGTCGGCAAGGGTGAGTAGTTCGACGACGTCGGTGAGCACCTCGGCCCAGGCGACGGCGGGCCGCTCGCCGGTGAAACGGCCGAGCAGCGAACCGAGACGGTCGACGAATTCGGCGAAGCGCCCGACGACATCGGTGTCATTGGAGTCGATCCCGCCCAGCGGCAGCGCGGTGCCCAGCCATTTCCCGTCCGCCTCGTCGGCAGCAACCCCCAGCAGGATGCGCGAGAGACCCGTCTCCGCGGTGCCCTGCGGAAAGCCGGCCAGACCGTACCGGGCGCGCTGCGCCACATCGATCCCCCATCGGATGTTCGCGCGCTGTACCCACGAGCCGAGGTTGTCGAGGTCGTCGTCGGTGAAGCCGAAGCGCCGGGCGACCGGCGCGGCCGCCGCCAGGTCCAGAAGGTCACTGACCGTCACGCGTCCGACGCCGAGCGCGATGACCCGCAGCACCACGGCGAGGACGTCGTTGGTGGCGAGCAGCCCGCGGTCGGCCAGGCGCACGCGCAATTGGGTAGCCGGATGGTTCCAGACGCGTTCGGCTGCATCGGTGCTGCCGAACGCGCCGGTGATGAGCGGTGCGAATTCCTCGATGTTGGGGCACATGATGAGGACGTCGCGCGGCTGGAGCGTCGGGTCGGCCGCAAAGAGGTGCAGCAGTCGGTCGCGCAGCACCTCGACCTGCCGTTCGCGGCCGTGGCAGGAGTGCAACTCCAGCGAACCGTCGGCGTCCAGACCCGGGACCGGGTCGGACGTGTCGGCGCGCAGCGAGGCTTGCAGGGCCCCGAGCAGGGTGGTCGGAGCGGCGGCCTTTCCGCGGTGGTATTCGTCACGCCCGATCGCGGCGCCGAGGGATTCCTGCAGTTCTTGTACGTCGCGCGACAGGCTCGCCAAGGCGGTGTTGACGACCGTGCGCGGTTTGCGCTGCGTCCGCGGCTGCGGTCCGGGCGGTGCGGGGTGCTCGGCGATCTGGCGCCACAGGACCGGGCTCGGGTGTGGCAGGTAGAGCCCGACTTCGCGGTGCTCGGCGACCGCGTCCATCAGCTCGCGCAGCATCTGCGGGATCCGCGTCGGGCCGAAGATCGACAACCGCTGCGGCAGGGCCATGCGCCCGGGATCATCGCCCACCGCGGCCACAAGGTCGTCGAGAACCTCCGCGACGTGCGGCGACCCGATCTGTTTGCGGACTTCCCGCCACAGTCTGGGTTGCCACGCGTGCGACCGGCCGAGCATGCGCGGCACGCCGTCGACGACGGAGCCGTCGCTGTCCTCGCCGCGGGCCCACGCCGCGATCATCCGGGGGCGCTGAACGCCATACGACCAGAACAGCCGCGCGATTATCGTCGCGGTGGCCAGGCGCCGTCCGCGCCACGCGTCATCGCCGGCGTCGCCGCCGTCGAGGTGTCGCGCGACCATCGCCAATGCGGGATCGGCGACCAGTTCGTCCAGCGCCGTGAGCACCACCCACACCAGCGCCTCGGGCTCCCACTGCTGCGACCGCACCCCGAGTTCATCGGAATAGGGGTCGACGACGCGTTCGAGCAGCTTTTTCGCGCTGAGGAATTCGATGTTGGCCGCGATGCCGTCGCCGCCCGGCCCGGCCCCCAAAGTTTGGGCGAGCTGCTGCGCCAACCACCGTTCGACGCCGCGCGCAGCGACGGTGACGACCTCGCTGGTCATCGGGTCGGGCAGCGGCGCGCTCATCGTCGCGGCAAGCACCTCGACCAGGGTGTCGGCGCGTTCGGCGCGGTGAACTGTGAGCATCCCGGCGATAGTAGCGTCGCCGTCCGACACCGAGGCCGCTACTCTGCTCCTCGTGACCGACACCCGCGATTCGTTCGACATCCACCTGCGCTGGGGCGACATGGACGCGTTCCGACACATCAACAACGTGCAGGTCGCGAGGCTCTTCGAGCAATCTCGAATCGAGTCGTTCCAACGCTGGTTCGGCGTCGACCGTCGAAAGATCCATCTCCTCGTCGCGCGGCAGGAGATCGAGTACTGCGCCGTCCTGCACTACTCGACCGAACCGGTCACCATCAATTGTTCGATCAGCGCCATCGGCGGGGCGTCGCTCGAGTTCGCCTGCGAACTCGTCGATCCCACGGGCACCGTGTGCGCCCTCTCCGAGACCACCCTGGTGACGATCGACCGCGAGGGATCTGCCGTCGCGATCCCCGACGGGGTGCGGGCGGTCCTCGAACAACACCGCGGTGCCCCCACGCCGTTCCGCCGCCGCCGGAGTGGCAGCGCCGACGCCGGCCGGTGACCCACTATCCTTGAACCCGTGATCGTCGATACCCGCCGGCTGTGGCTGCGCCCGGTCCTGCCCGACGACGCCGACCTCCTCGTCTCGCTCGACGCCGATCCGCTGGTCATGCGGTATGTCAGCGACGGTGAGCCCACATCGCGCGCGCAGATCGTCGACTGGACAATCCCGCGGGCCCGCGCCGAATTCGCCGCCCACGGCACCGGGATTTGGACGCTCATCCATAAGCCGACACTGGAATTCGCCGGCTGGGTCGCGCTTCGCCGGCCCCGGCACGGCGGCCGCAAGCGCGAGTTGGAGCTCTCCTACCGCGTCCCGCGCGACCTGTGGGGCCGTGGGCTGGCGACCGAGGCGTCGCGGGCGATGCTCGCCGCCGCGTTCACCGCACATCCCGCCGAGCGCGTCTTCGCTGGCACGGCACAGTCGAACACCGCGTCGCGGCGGGTGTTGGAGAAGATCGGGATGCGCACGGTCGCGGCGGCACCCGATGAGCGCGCCGACGACGTCGAGTACCAGATTCTGCGCCACCACTGGCTGCTGCGTGACGGCACGCGGAGGTCAGGCAACCCGGGCGGGCGTCATCGCCTGCCCGACGCGCTGCACGGATCCTGAGGCGATACGATCAAGGCGTGAGTGACACCGCCACCAGTTCCGCCCGCCATCATGTCGTGATCATCGGATCGGGCTTCGGAGGACTCTTCGCCGCTCAGCGCCTCAAACGCGCCGACGTCGACATCACCCTCATCGCCCGGACGACCCATCACCTCTTCCAGCCGATGCTGTACCAAGTGGCGACCGGCATCGTGTCCGAGGGCGAGATCGCACCTGCGACGCGCATCATCCTGCGCCACCAGAAGAACGCGACAGTCCTCCTGGGCGACGTCTTCGACATCGACGTGAACGCGCAGACGGTGACCTCGCGGCTACTCGAGCGAGTCACGGTCACCCCGTACGACAGCCTGATCATCGCCGCCGGCGCGGACCAGTCGTACTTCGGCAACGACCAGTTCGCCGAGTACGCGCCCGGCATGAAGACCATCGACCACGCGCTCGAACTGCGCGGACGCATCCTCGGCGCCTTCGAGCAGGCCGAACTGTCCGATGACCCGGCCGAGCGCGAGAAGCTCCTCACCTTCGTGGTGATCGGTGCCGGACCAACCGGCGTGGAGATGGCCGGGCAGATCGCGGAGATGGCGGATCGGACCCTCAAGGGATCCTTCCGCCACATCGACCCGACGCAGGCCAGAGTGATCCTCCTCGACGCCGCTTCCGCCGTCCTGGCCCCGTTCGGCCCGAAACTGAGCGCCAAGGCGGCCAAGCGCCTGGAGAAGATGGGCGTGGAGATCCAGCTCAACGCCATGGTGACCAACCTCGACTACGACGGCCTCGAGGTGAAGGACCCCGACGGCACCGTCCGGCGGATCGAGGCGCAGTGCAAGGTGTGGTCGGCGGGTGTGCAGGCCAGTTCGCTGGGCAAGGTCCTCGCCGAGCAGACCGGGGTCGAGCTCGACCGGGCCGGCCGCGTCAAGGTCGGCCCCGACCTGACCGTGCCGGGCAACCCGAACGTCTTCGTCGTCGGCGACATGATGGCCGTCGACAAGGTCCCCGGGGTGGCACAGGGCGCGATCCAGGGCGGCCGGTACGCGGCCGACGCGATCAAGGCGGAGCTGCGCGGGCAGACCCCCGACCAGCGCAAGCCGTTCTCGTACTTCGACAAGGGCTCGATGGCCACGATCTCGCGCTACGCCGCGGTCATGCAGGTCCCCCTGCCCTTCACCGAGAAGAAGTTCGAAACCGAGGGCTACTTCGCGTGGCTCGGCTGGTTGATGCTCCACCTGGTGTACCTGGTCGGATTCCGCAACCGCCTCAACACCTTCATCAACTGGTTCTTCGCGTTCACCACCCGCGGCCGCACCCAGCTGGCGGTCACCGAGCAGCAGGTCTACGCGCGCACTGCGATGGGCGCGCTTTCAGAGCTGGAGCGCCGGGAGGCTGAGGAGATCCAGGAAAAGCTGGCCCGCGCCCAGCGCATACAGGGCGCCTGAGGCTTAAGCGCCCGGAATCGGCACGTTCTGCAGGCGGACGCGTCCCTGCGCGAGGAGCGTCCCGTCGGGTAGCGACATGTCGACCTGCCAGAGCTGCTGGCGCTTGCCCCGGTGCACCGGCACCGATCGTGCGACGATCGTGCCCTCGCGCACCGACTTGAGGAAGTCGGTGC